>JBEAUN010000041.1:0-3524 GCA_041161415.1 Pseudomonadota bacterium
GTAAAACACAAACTCTCCATCGCTCGCTGCGGCGCACCCGTCCCGACGGGCGAGCCGTGAATCAGCGCCGGCAAGCTCTATGCGTCCGCCAATCCATTGCTCCTTCGAATAGACGGACACAGCAGGCTCGGCGTTTACCTCATCTTTATGCAAGATAGCATTCAGTTTCTGACATAAAGGTTTCTTGATGCCGGGCAATACCAAGCCGTACCACTCCTGATCCTTTTGATCTTTTGAATCTGTGTGATCAAGCACCAGACGTGGGTTGAGCACCCATTTCGATGCGGCATTTTCCGGATGCTCGAAAACCCCCGGGTGTGCCACAGGCGGTCTGCCGCTTTCAAGAAACTCAGCAAAAATTCCTGTGGTGGGATGGTTGTCAAGCGTCATGGCGTTTTTGTAACCGCCATCAGAAAGAAACCGCACCATAGCGTCATACACCTGGCTGGATTGCTGAATCACAAGGGTGCCGCCTGTGACTTGGCTGGCTTCATTCTGCTTCTGGTTGCCGCCATCTGCGCCCGGGCTAACGTAATACACCAGCGCGCCGATCACACAGATCACGATAATCCCGGCTTCGATACCGAAGCCGGGTGCGTCTCGCTGCCCGGTTTGAGATGACATCTTGCCGCCTGCAACCGATTGCGCGATCAATTGAGCGTGATCGAGGCTGATTTGCGGGCAGAGGTGAGAATGTCATTCAACTGCCGGCTCACCAACACGCTACGGATTTCTTCCTTGACGGTCTCATACTTGGGGCGCTCGCCCTTCTTGACATCATCAATGATCAAAATCAGCAGGCCATCACGCACCATCACCGGGCCGACCTTCTCGCCGGTTTTGGCCCGCTTCACCACTTGCCCCAATCCGTACGGGATCTCAGCGACGCTTGAGTATTCATCGCCTTTTTTAACCGGTGCGAATTTGGCAAGCGCATCGCGATCGCCCTTGTCGGCGAGATCACGAACGCGCGCTGCGTCGTTTTGATCCTGGCTCAGGTAGTAGCGCAGTTTGAATTGCGCGTAGTCTTCGTCCTTCACGTTTTTTTCGTAGTATTCGCGAAGCTTGTCCTCCGAGAAAGACTTGGCCAGGTCTTCGCTCTTGCGCCGAAGATAAAGCTGGGCCAGCACTTCGCGCTCTGCGGCACGAATCGCAACCTTGGCTTCTTCGGAATATTCACGCTGACCGGCTTCTGCGGCGAGTACTTTGTTGATGTAGCGATCGACAGCCACGGCGCGGTCAGCGCCTTGCGCCATGATCGGGGCGACTTCGGATTCCGTCACCGGCAGGCCATTCACTGTGGCAATGACGGCGGTGGGCAATACAGCCGGCCGTTGCTCATCGCTGGGCTTGCTGCCACCCTCACCGCCCAGAAGATTGATGTCGCCATTCATTTGCAGCGCACCGACCGCACCGGCTGCCACCATCAGCACCAATGCCGCCGCGATGCCGATTTTCAGTTTACCGCGCTTTGATCCCTCTTCCATTTTGACGCCTCCCTATTTGAACTGCACCGATTGCACATACCCATGAACCACCGCCACCGCAGAGGGGCCTCCGCACTCCTTTAGGCACACCCTGTCCGCCTCCCACAGCACGCTCTTGCCATAGGATTGAAGACTGTAAAGCGCGAACATCCATTCGCTGTATAGACGAACATCTGGCACTGAAATGCTTAGCCCCCTGCCCTCTTGGGTAATGTCGATCGTGACGGCGGGGTGAAGACGGCGCAGGATGTCGTGGTATTCCTGAACCTTGGCTGGCGGCAAGGGCTTCTTTTCCACCGAAGCCTGCGGTGCCTTGATGGCCGCCTGGGCCGAGGACGCGGCTTGAATGGCGGTCACCAACTGTTGCACCTGCGCCCCGAAGTAATAGACACCAACTGACGCGGACACGATGACCGCACCCAGCACGGCAGCCTGCGCGCTTCGCGCGACGCTTGCGAGCAGAGGTCTGAGTTGGGCGAGTGATTTCATGTCGCGCTCCCGGCCTTAGTGAGTGTGGCCAGCCGATGAAGGCGGGGGCTTGGATGCCGCCGAGCCAAACGGTGCTTGGGCTGGCATCTTGGGTTCTTTGGCCGCGGCCGCCGGTTCTGCTGCGGGCCCGCCCTGTGCGCCCGGCGGCTGGCCTTGGGGCGCTTGCGGAAGAAGGCTTCCCTTGGCCGCATTGGGCTGCCCTGCTTGCGTAGCGGAGGTGGCCGCCGCCTCGCCCTCGGCAGGTTTCTTCTCGGGGGCAGGCCGCGGCGGGATGGGCTTGCCGCCTTCGCCACGGGCGAGCTTGACGACCGCCACCATACCGTCACCTTCTAATTCAGCAGTGACATCCCCACCGAGCTTGGCATAGTGGTCATGCGTCACCCACTCAGGCAGCATCAATTTGAAGCGCTCGCGCCCCTGGCTGAATTCATAGCTATCGATCCATCCACCGCTTCGGACCACCACTTCGGAAATCGACTGGAGTCGCGCCAGGCGCTCATGAATCGGCGAGACGAAATTGATCGAGTTGGCGAGCTTTTCCACACTGCGCTGGCGCTCTTCCAGGTCATCCGTACGGGTTCGTTCAAAATAGCCAGTTGCCGCCGACATGCCGACATACCCCACACCGGTGACCATCGCGACAAAGGCATAGACGTAGAGCGCCTTGGCCGTCATGCGCTCGCCTTGACGACGGTATTTGCCGCGCATGGATTCGAAAGCTTCACCTTCTTGGTCGCTCACGTTGTAAATGGGCAAGCCCGTTTCGCGAATCGCTTCTTCAACTGCATCCACGCTATTCGAGAAGAACCGCAGATCGCCGTCATTGAAGATTGCCGCAGCGGCATTTGGGCCTTGGATGAGCAGGTACGCACCATTGCCTCGGTGGCCGACCATGCCAGGCACAGCCGCCACCAGCGGAAGATTGATCTGGCCCTGCGAGTGCATCACCCGCGAGGGCGCTGCGAAGTAGTAAATCCGTTTGAACTGATCATCAAAGCGGGTGAAGAGATGGATCTCGTCGGTGCTGATGAGGTCGCTCAAAATCAGCATCAGCGGAGCATGGGCGCCATCTGCCGAAGGCACCGCCCCGGCAATTATGGAGGAGTAGATTTCATCGAAGCTATCGAGAAATATCACTGCACGCCCTCATTGGTCACTGCTTTCATGGCGCCTTCGATCATGATTGCATCAGATCGAAAGCGCCGCCTCCATTCCCGCTTTTGTTTGAGCTTGTGCGGGGTGCCACCTTGCATCTGACTACAAAATCCTCGCTGCCGCCATCATTTGCTGGTTCTGCAGATAGACCACCCACAGCGTGATCAGCACCGCCGAACCGGAATAAAAAAGAGACGCAAAGAAAATCAGAAATGAAAACCGCTTGGCCGCGGAAGACGCCTGGCCATCACGCGAGGCAGAGACAGAAGCGAATGCGGTGCCTAATTGCGTGCGGTCAGTGTGCGACACCAGGATGATGCGCTCAGAACCGGTGATGAGCGGATGAATCAGTGCGCTGGCAATTTGCTCGCCGTTATAGACCCGCGCCACCGC
>JBEAUN010000266.1:0-3816 GCA_041161415.1 Pseudomonadota bacterium
TCGTCCTCTGGCTGGCGGGCTCTGCTCACGGCAATGACGAAACGGGCAAGGCGGCGCACTTGCAGCTGGAATCGATTAGCCAGGCTATCTCGCGCATTAAAGCCGCTCACAAAGGCGCAAGCGCGGGCGCGGCGCGGCGTGCGCTCAGGGCATTGCAACAGGAAGACCCGCGCACCTGTGCGGCGCTGTGCGCGGAATTTGGCCAAGCGAAATGAGACCCTGCGGCCATGACACGCCCAGCCACCATCCAAAATACCCATGCCTTCTGGCCAGTGGCAAAACCATTTCCGGCACCTAGAATGGCGCGCAAATCCCTTGAGATGAGTAGTGGGTTTGCCTTGATATCGAGCCGTTTGCAGCTCCACCCCGCGTGTTCCTGCCGACCCCTTCTACCCTGTTCGATGCTGCGCGAGACACCTTCGCGTGGCGCGGTCGCAAGCACCTTCGCTTGCCACTGAAACCCGTCAAAGCGAGCAAGACATGAGCGCCGTTTTTGAAACACCCAGCCTTTTTGTGATGGTGCCGATCGGGCAGGCACGCCATAACCTCGCCGTCCCCGAAGGCCGCCCGGTGCGTGGCTTGTGGCGTGCATCGCTGCCCTGGGCGCCGCCGGCGGGTTTTCATGATTACACCGCGTGCTTGACCCGGGTGGCAGGCGCGCTGCGCGAAGGGCCGGTGCGCATCGCTGCTGCGCGCGGCAGCAAGACTGACCAGCAGTTGGGCGAAGCCTTCGCCACACTGGGCTTGGATCAGCATGAGGCGTTTCTGGATGCGCATCGCACCGCGCAGATTTTGTGTGAGCCCCCTTTGGCCCCCGATGCAGCGGATGACGCCCTGCACGCTCTGATCACGCTCGCTGATATGGGCCTCGTCAATCTTGCCTTGCGCGACACCACGGCCACCGCCAGCAATGCAATTCTGGGCCGGCGTCTTCGCCAGCCGCTCTCACCGGGCAAGCCGACCTTCGCGCATCTGCTGGCGGCACGACCAGTGGCAGTGGTCGGACAGGCATCGCAGCCCCTCTTGCGCACGCTGATCAACACCCGCTTGAAGGCGCTGGCCCGCTTGGGCGTAGATCTGGAAGCCGCCTCGCATGTCGGCCGCACGCCGCTGCATCTGGCCGCACTGGCGGGCAACACAGCGGTCATCACGGCGCTGGCCGATGCAGGCGTGGCGCTCAATACACGCGATCGCTATGGTTTTTCAGCGCTTGATTTGGCAACGCGACGCAATCAACACGCCGCTGCGCGACGCCTCATCGAACTGGGTGCCCAGACGAGCGCCGCCCCCGCCCCGGCACAGAAGGTCGCCTTGCGCGCAGTGCCCTCGATCACCCTCACTGAACACGCTGCCTGAAAGACGCTTTGCCAAAATGGGCGCCAGCATCAGCCGATTGAATGCCATTCACCACGCCGGGCAGGCCCGCGCAAACCTGCCGGGGGCCGAGGATATATGGCATTCCCTCAAGCCCTGGGCCCGGCCACCGGAGGGCTTCCTGAGCATCGAGCCCGATTTGCGCCAATTTCCTAGCCGGCTGCGCGTGGTGCCGCACAATACCGCCTTGCGGCTGGGCTCGGACGCCGCCCGCGAGGTGCCCTTGGCGCTCACCACCTTGCTGCAAGGCGCGAGCGCCGGGGGGCTGGACGATGTCGCTATCGCGCTGCTATTCCAATTCGGCAACGACATGGAAAAACTCGAAGCCCTGGCCACGCTGTCGCGCCATGGGCTGATCGATTTGACGCGCAAGATCGAAACGCCGCCGATCGCCAACAGCCAGACCTTGGTGAATTTCTCAGGCAACACCAAGCGCTCGCTGCCCCGCATGCTGGCTGAGCATGGCATTGAGTGCCTGGAACCGGATTGGCATCACGGCATGCGTCTCATCGATCGCATACGGCTGCTGCGTGATTGCGGCATCGGGCTCGATGCCCCCGTCAAGCGCGGGGGGCTCACCCTGCTCCACTGCGCGGTGCGAACCAACAACACCGACACCATCAGTGCACTGCTATGCGCCGGCGCTTCGGGCGAGCCACGTGATGTGCGCGGCATGACAGCGCTGATGCTGGCCGCCAAGCTGGGCCGCGCCGGTGCGGTGGTTGCCCTCGCCAAAGGCGGGGTCGAGCTGGAGGCTGCCCTGCCCGCCAGCGGGCTGCGCGCCTTGCATATCGCTGCGGCACACGATCAGGGAGACACCATCCGCGCACTGGCGGAAATGGACGCAGACATGGATGCGCTTAGCCACCAAGGCGTTGCCGCCATTCACATGGCCGCCTCCCGCGGCCGGTGTGAATCGTTGCGCGCGCTGACCGCTCCCCGCAACGAAGAGGATGCGCGCCCGTGGTGCGATTTGGAATTGCCAACTGCCGGCAAGCAGCCGGGGGTGACCGCACTGATGATCGCCACCCTTGCGGATAAACCCGAGGCCGTCCGGGTGCTGCTTGAAGCCGGGGCCGACCCGGCGTGCCGTTTCGGCACCGCGCAGAGTAGCCCTGTAATTGCCGCCGCGCGGCTCTTCAAGCGCGCGGCACTGCAGGCGCTACTGGATAAGGGCTGCGACCCCAATTTGACCGACGCTGACGGCAACACGCCGCTGCATTACGCGGTCAATAACTTCGACCAGCGCGCCACCGATGCGTTGATCAAAGCCGGTGCGAATCCAGACATGACCAATCGCCATGGGCACCGACCAATCGACATCGCCAAGAACGGCAGGATTGGGCTCTGGGGCTCGCTCAGCAAGGCGCACCGCGAAGCTGGATTGCCTGTGCCCGCCTATGTGTCACGCGCGCCGGTGGGTGGTATGTGATGGGCGGCGCGCAGGTTTTTGAATAGCGACGAGGCTCCTCAGCCGGGCCGTCGCAACGACTGCAACACCCGCCCAAACTCGCCTTCACAGCGGCCCAGCACGTCGCGATAGCCCGCTTCGGAATCGATCTCCGCATGCACCGGGCTGGATGCGGAAAATTTAAGTTTCGCCATCGGCACCCAGTATTGATTCACCGCCTCGGTAAGCTGGCGCTCGAGCTCTTTGCGGGTGCCGTAGAAAACCCGATTGCCCATGGTGCGCTTGAGCACCCCGCGCAATTCAAGTGCCGAGAGCGCGAGCTGATCGCGGTTGGCGCTGACATGGGTGTTTTCATGCTCGAGCACTTCATTGAATGCACAGCTGCCGGGCTGGAACTCCCGGGCCACATAGACCTGCTGGCCGCCATAGGCCACCAGCATCCGAATCTGCGGCCGCATGCAGGCGCGATCCGAGAGCGGGTCTTCGATCAGATTCATATGCCATTGGAATTGGGTGCCCAGGCCATTTTTGGTGAGCCCCAGGATGGCCCCGTCTTCGCCACGGCTGGCGTGCGCGGTGAGCGTGTGGATGCCATGAGAGAAGTCATACACCACATCTTCCGCGGCCAGCTCGACATCGATCTTGGTGGGCGGGAGTTTTTTTTCGCAATGCTGCTCAAAGCTCATGCGCGGCGACATCGGCGGGCCGGACAGCGCGCGCTCCTCGCCGCCTGCCGCGGCCACGGCCTCACCGGCCCCCGCGGACTGGGGCGCTGATGGGGGTTGCCCCGCCACTGCGGCGGGCATTACCTTGGGCTCGGGCGGCTGAAAGACGAACCTCACCGCCAGCACCAGCGCCAGAATCCACACCGCATGGAACACGGCCATGAGTCACCCATGAAATCGGCATGCCGGCGGCAAGCCCGCCGGCCTCGCTTCATGCTACGCGGCAATCGAGCGCCGCGCAAAGTGGGAGGCCCCGCCCCCCCAGACTTAATCGAGCGCCGTATCCAGCCCGCTTTCGGCCATCTC
>JBEAUN010000143.1:0-5545 GCA_041161415.1 Pseudomonadota bacterium
GTGTTCGATCAGCTCGGGTGTGATCGGCCGATCGGCCACCTGGGCGATCAGTGCCTTGATTTCAGCGAGCGCCTGCGGGCCGCAGGTTTTGAGCGTGCGGATAAGAAATGACAGCGCAAGATCCGGGTCGGTTTCTGCATCGACCACCTCACTCACCAAGCCCAACGCACATGCCTGATCGGCGCTGATTTTTTGTGCAGTGAGAAACAGCCGTTGCGCTGCCCGCGGGCCGATGGCGCGGATCACATACGGGCTGATCACGGCGGGCACCAAGCCGAGTTTGGCTTCGCTGAAAGCAAAGTGGGCATCGTGCGTGGCGATGGCGAAATCACAGGCGGCCACCAGCCCCGCGCCGCCGCCAATCGCCGCGCCTTGCACCCGCGCAATCGTCGGCTTGGGGCAGCGGGCCAATACGTCGAGCAGCTGCGCTAAGCGGCGCGCATCATCGAGGTTGTGTGGTTCGGAAAACGCAGCAGCGCGGCGCATCCAATCCAGATCGGCCCCCGCGCAAAAACTGGCGCCCTTGCCCGCCAGCACCACCACGCGCACCGCCTCATCGGCCGAGGCTTTTTTAATGGCGTTTGTCAGCTCAGCAATCAGCGCTTCATCCAGCGCGTTGTGCACTGTCGGGCGGTTGAGGGTGAGGGTGGCGATCGCATCCACGCATTGAAGTTCGACGATGCTCATGGCTCACATCCTGAAAATGCCAAACCGTGTCGGCTCGATCGGCGCATTGAGCGCGGCTGAGATGCCCTGGCCCAACACGCGCCGGGTGGCAGCGGGGTCGATGATGCCGTCATCCCACAGTCGCGCCGTGGCGTAATAGGGGTGGCCTTGGGTTTCATACTGCGCGCGGATGCTGGCTTTGAAGGCTTCTTCGTCCTCGGCGCTCCAGGGGGTTTTACTGGCGTCGCGCTTGACCGTGGCCAATACGCTGGCGGCGTGCTCGCCACCCATCACCGAAATGCGGGCGTTGGGCCACATCCACAAAAACCGTGGCCCGAAGGCGCGGCCGCACATGCCGTAATTGCCCGCGCCAAAACTGCCGCCGATGATCACGGTGAATTTCGGCACCCGCGCGCAGGACACCGCCGTGACGAGCTTCGCCCCGGCCGAGGCAATGCCGGCATGCTCGACTTTTTTCCCCACCATGAAGCCGGTGATGTTTTGCAGAAACACAATCGGCACACCGCGCTGGCAAGCAAGCTCAATGAAATGCGCGCCTTTTAACGCCGACTCGGGAAACAGCACGCCGTTGTTGGCAAGGATCGCCACCGGGTAGCCGTAAAGGTGGGCAAAGCCCGTGACGAGTGTGGCGCCATAGCGCGCTTTGAATTCGGTGAAGCGGCTGCCATCGACGATGCGCGCGATCACTTCGCGCACATCATAGGGCCGACGGGTGTCGGCGGGGATGATGCCGTAGAGCTCGCCTGCGTCATGCAAAGGCTCTTCGGGCGGGGTCATGATCAGCGAATGCACCTTGGGCCGATTGAAGGTGGCAGTGATCTCGCGGGCGATCTGCAGGGCGTGCATGTCGTTATCCGCCAGATGATCGGCCACGCCGGAAATCCGCGTGTGCACATCGCCTCCGCCCAGGTCTTCCGCGCTCACCACTTCGCCGGTGGCGGTTTTCACCAGCGGCGGGCCGCCTAAAAAAATCGTGCCTTGTTTTTTGACGATGATGGTTTCATCCGACATCGCCGGCACATACGCACCACCGGCGGTGCAAGAGCCCATCACTACCGCCACTTGCGGGATGCCAGCGGCCGACATATTCGCCTGGTTGTAAAAAATGCGCCCGAAGTGATCACGATCGGGAAACACTTCATCCTGCGAAGGCAAAAACGCGCCGCCGGAATCCACCAGATAAAGACAGGGCAGATGATTTTCCCGCGCGATCTCCTGGGCGCGCAGATGTTTTTTGACAGTGAGCGGGTAATAGGTGCCGCCTTTGACCGTGGCGTCGTTGGCGATGATCATGCATTGCTGGCCGGACACGCGCCCGATGCCGGCGACCACGCCCGCGGCGCTCACTTCACCGCCATACAAGCCAAGCGCGGCGAGCGGTGCGATTTCCAGAAACGGCGTGCCCGGGTCGATCAGCGCGGTGATGCGGTCACGCACCAACAGCTTGCCCCGGGCCAGGTGTTTTTCACGCGCATCCGGTGAGCCGCCCTGCGCCACGCGGGCCTGTTTCTCGCGAAGATCGTCCACCAGCGCCTGCATGGCGGCGGCGTTGGTTTGGAAGTCTTCGCTGGCCGGGTCGATTTTGGTTTTGATGGTAGTCATGCCTCCCCTCCTGGCTGCATTGGGTGGTTCTTTTGGTAACGCGTCACCCGCGCTACATCACTTCAATCGCCACAGCGACCGCTTCACCCCCGCCGATGCACAGGCTCGCCACACCGCGAGATTGGCCGCGGGCGCGCAAGGCGCCCAACAGCGTCACCAAAATGCGCGCCCCGCTGGCGCCGATGGGGTGCCCCAACGCGCAGGCGCCACCGTGGATATTGACGATGTCATGCGAAAGATTGAGCGCTTTCATCGCCGCCATCGTGACCACCGCGAAGGCTTCGTTGATTTCATACAGATCGACATCCGCTGCCTGCCAGCCAGCACGCGAGAGCACTTTGGTAATCGCCCCCACCGGCGCGGTGGTGAACAATGCCGGCGCTTGGGCATGGGTGCTGTGCGCCACCACCCGGGCCAGCGGTGTCGCGCCCAAGGTGTCTGCCGTGGCGCGCGTCATCAGCAAGAGAGCCGCGGCGCCATCTGAAATCGAGCTTGAGTTGGCCGGCGTGACGGTGCCGCCGTCACGAAACGCCGGTTTCAAGGTGGGGATTTTTTCAGGCTGCGCGTTGCGGGGCTGTTCATCCTGGCCGATGACGATGTCCTGCTTGCCGACCCGCGCGGTGATCGGCGCAATCTCCCAGCCGAAATCCGCCGCCTGGGCGCGGTGCAAGGAAGCGAGCGCAAAGTCATCTTGCAGGGCGCGGCTAAAGCCGTACGCGGCCGCGCAATCCTCCGCGAAGCTCCCCATCAGGCGGCCTTTGTCATAGGCATCGGTGAGGCCATCGAGAAACATATGGTCTTGCACCACCGCATCACCCATGCGCAAGCCGGCACGCGCCTTGGGCAAAAGATGCGGCGCATTGCTCATCGATTCCATGCCGCCGGCCATGATCACCCTGGCCGAGCCGGCGCGCAGGGCATCGTGTGCCAGCATCACGGCTTTGAGCCCCGAGCCGCACATTTTATTCACCGTGGTGGCCCCGCAGCCAAGCGGCAAACCCGCGCCAATGCTGGCTTGCCGGGCAGGCGCCTGGCCTTGGCCCGCGGGCAGCACACAGCCCATGATCACTTCATCCACAGACTCAGGCGCCAGACCGGCACGCGACAGCGCCGCGCCAATTGCATGCGCGCCCAATTGCGAGGCCGACAGCGAGGCAAGCGCCCCCATGAAGCCCCCAATCGGCGTGCGCGCAGCAGACACAATCATCACATCATCATTCATTGGGTTTTCTCGAAGAGTTCGCGGCCGATCAACATGCGGCGAATTTCACTCGTGCCCGCGCCGATCTCATAGAGCTTGGCATCGCGCCACAGCCGCCCGGTGGGATAGTCGTTGATATAGCCATTGCCGCCGAGAATCTGGATGGCCTCGCCGGCCATCCAGGTGGCTTTTTCCGCGGCATATAAAATCACCCCGGCGGCATCGGCCCGCGTGAGCGCATCGCGATCGGCTGCCGCGCCCACGGCATACACATACGCCTTGCAGGCATTCAGCGTGGTGTACATGTCGGCAAGCTTGCCTTGAATCAACTGGAAGGTGCCGATCGGCGCGCCAAATTGCTCGCGCTCATGCACATAAGGCAGCACCACATCCATGCAAGCCTCCATGATGCCCAGCGGGCCGGCGGCCAGCACCGCACGCTCGAAATCCAGCCCACTCATCAGCACCCGCACGCCCTCACCCTCGGCCCCGAGCACGTTTTCCGCCGGCACCATGCAATCCTGAAACACCAGCTCGCCGGTGTGCGAGCCGCGCATGCCGAGTTTGTCCAACTTCTGCGCCACTGAAAAACCGGGGAAGGTTTTTTCCACAATAAACGCCGTGATGCCACGCGGGCCGGCAGCGGGGTCGGTCTTGGCATAGACCACCATGACATCGGCATCCGGGCCGTTGGTGATCCACATCTTGCTGCCATTGAGCACATAATGATCGCCGCGCTTTTCCGCACGCAGGCGCATCGACACCACATCCGAGCCGGCATTGGGCTCGCTCATCGCCAGCGCGCCAATCTGCGTGCCGGCCATGAGCCCAGGCAGATAGCGGCGGCGCTGCTCATCATTGCCATTGCGATAGATTTGATTCACGCACAAATTGGAATGCGCGCCATACGACAAGGCCACCGAGGCCGAAGCCCGCGAGATTTCCTGCATCGCCAGCATATGCGCGAGATACCCCATGCCCGCGCCGCCCCACTCCTCAGCAACGGTAATGCCCAGGAGCCCCATGTCGCCGAATTTTCGCCACAGGTCCATGGGGAATTGATCGCTGCGATCAATCTCGCCAGCACGCGGGGCGATCTCGGCTTGGGCGAATTGGGCGACGGCCTCACGCAACATGTCGTGCGTGTCGCCTAGTTGGAAGTTGAGTGCGGGGTAGTGCATCGAACACCTCCTTCAAATCGAGTTAAGCATGTTTGAAGGGTGAGCGGCAATGGGCAGGGCGGCACTGACTCAAGATTCGCTGCGAAATCCTGCCCCCTCCGTTGCGCTAGTATTCGCTTCAATAGCGCGACGTGAAGAGAACACAACGGTGAAAATTCCCCCTCCAGCCGCCAGCCCCTCGGCCCCCCAATCGATGGACACACCTGGGCCGGGCCACACCCCGGCACGCATTCGCGCCATACAGGATGCCGAGCGCTGCTGGGAGATTGCCTTGGCATCGGAAAACCAGCGCCCCGATCAGGCTGCCGACAAGCAAAAGGCCGCACTGCTTGAATTGCGCAAAGCCTACGCCGTCAGCTATCGCGCCGTGATCATGGATGAAGAAAAGAACACCGCCACCCGCCCGGCGCGGCGCAATGAGCTCTACCGATCGCTCATCTCGATGGACATCGCCGCCGCCCTCAAAGAGGCTCACATGCGAGGGGTGGCATTTGCCGCGCTGCCCGCGCCTCTACTCGACCCCGCAAAAATCACCGCTCGCGAAGCAGCAGTCACCGACCCTCACACGCCACGCTCTGCGCGGATGCGCGCTGCCAAGCGTTTGGCCGATGATTTTGAACACGCCCAAGACTACCCCAGAAGCGCGCAGTATTTGAAAATGGCGCTCGCCGTGGTCGCCCAACCGCTCGATTGGGAATAGCGAGGCGGCTCACTCCGCGGCTACGTACGTCTCCCCTGAGGTGCCCCCTTTGAGCGCGTCTAGTGCCGCATCGGTGTCGCGGTTCTCCTGGCCCTCGAAGGCGTCATACAGCGCCCCGCCCGCCCAAGCACCCGCAAAATAACCCGCCGCGCCCGCGCCTAATCCGACGACCGT
>JBEAUN010000146.1:0-3345 GCA_041161415.1 Pseudomonadota bacterium
CCCGGCGACCGCGCCGGTGGCGCCCAAGGTGCATGTCGAGCCCCTGCCCGCGAAAGACCTCACCGGGCAGATTCTCTATCAAAGCTTGCTGGGTGAGATTGCCGCCGAGCGGGGCGATTCGGCGCTCATGCTGCGCGCCTATTCCGAGCTCTCGCGCAACACCCGCGACCCACGCATCGTGCGCCGGGCGGCTGAGCTGGCCCTCGATGCCCGCCAGCCTGATTACGCGCTGGAAGCCGCCAAATTGTGGGTGGACATCGACCCCGAATCCCCGGCCGCGCGGCAGATGCTGGCTGGCATCAATGTCGGCCTGGGGCGCTTTGATGACGCCGTGCCGCATGTCGCCAAGCTATTGTCGCTCGAGAATGAAAATCTGCCTTCGGCCTTGCTGCGCTTGAATCGTTTGTTCGGCCGCTCGGCTGAAAAAGTGGCGGTGACCAGCGTGGTGGATAAGCTCACTGAGCCTTATCTCGCGCACCCGGAAGCCTGGTTCGCGCGCAGCGAAGCGGCCAACATCGCGGGGGATCCTAAAACCGCGCTGGCCGCGATTGATCGCGCGATTGCCCTACGGCCGGAGTGGGAGTTGGCCACCTTGCAAAAGGTGCAGCTCATCCACGCCACCAGCCCGAAAGAGGCCATCGAGCTGATGCGCGTGTTCCTGAAGGCTTATCCCAATGCCCGCGATGTGCGGCTTAACTACGCCCGCGCGCTCACCGGCGAGCAGCGCTTTGCCGACGCCCGGCGTGAATTCGAAGCCTTGCAACGTGAATTCCCCGACAACCTCGATGTGCTCTACGCCGTGGGCGTGTTGTCGATGCAGCTGGGAGATTTCGATGCGGCGGTGCCGAGCTTTCAAGCGCTGATCGACAAGGGCTACACCGAGCCCAATCAGATTCGCCTCTATCTGGGCCAGATCGCTGAGCATCGCAAGCGCCAAGATGAAGCCTTGGGGTGGTATTACACCGTCACCGCCGGCGAGCATTATCTGCCTGCGCAGGTGCGCATCGCCGCGGTGTTGGCTGCACAAGGCAAGGTGGATGAGGCGCGCATGAGTTTGCAAAATGCCACCGCCAGCACGCGCCGCGAGCGCTTGCAGTTGGTGCTGGCTGAAGCGCAGCTCCTGCGTGAAGCCGGCCGGGCCGAGGAGGCCTTCGCGCTGTTGGAAAAAAACGTCGCCCGCGATCCGGATGACCTCGATCTTTTGTATGAAACCGCGCTGATGGCCGAGCGCGTGGGCAAGGTCGATGTGACCGAAGCCCACCTGCGCCGCGTGATCGCGAAAAAGCCGGATCATGCCCACGCCTACAATGCGCTCGGGTATTCACTGGCCGACCGCAATCTGCGGCTTGAAGAAGCCCAGAGCCTGATTGAAAAAGCGCTGAGCCTCGCGCCTTCTGACCCTTTCATTCTCGACAGCATGGGCTGGGTGCTGTTCCGTCGCGGCGATGCGGCAGGCGCGGTCAAGTATCTCTCCCAAGCCTTCGAATTGCGTCCCGACCCTGAGATCGCCGCCCACCTGGGCGAGGTGCTGTGGGTGGCCGGCAAGCGCGATGAAGCCACCCGGGTGTGGCGCGAAGCTTTGATCGCGCATCCCGGCAATGAGCCCTTGAATGAAACGGTGAAGCGGTTCTTGCCTTGAGGCGGTGGAGGGTTGCCGCGGCTTCGCGGCGTGCTGTGCGTCAGCGTGTCATGGTCATGCGCGCGCGCTTTTTTCTGGTGCTGCTAAGCGGCGCGCTTGCCGCGTGCGCTTCGCTGCCCGCCCCCACCGTTGAGCCTGTCAGCGTGCCGCGGCAGGCGATTCGCGCCTTTTCTCTGGATGCCCGCCTTGCCATCACCCGTGGGGACGAGCGGGTGACGGTGGGGCTTGCTTGGGAGCATGAGGCGGGCCGCGATGAAATCACCCTGCGCTCGCCGATTGGCCAAACACTCGCCACGCTCTTTGCCGATTCGCAGGGCGCCCGGCTTGAAGCCAGCCAGCGCGAGCCGCTAGAGGCGCCCACCCTGGAAGCGCTGGCCGAGCGCGCACTGGGCATGCCGCTGCCCTTCTCGGCGCTGCCTGAGTGGGTGCTGGGCCGCTCGGTCGCGCCGTATGCGGGCGAGCGTGATGCGTTGGGTCGCTGGAAACACTTTCAGGAAGCCGGCTGGCAGGTGGTGCTGGCGGAATATCAATCCGATGCCGCCGATGCCTTGCCGCGGCGCATTGATCTGGCCCGCGGCGAGGTGCGTGTGCGGATGGTGCTCGATCAGTGGATGGTGCGTTGATGCAATGCGAACACAGCAGCCGCGCAGGCTGGGGGCAGGCGTTTTTTGCGCCGGCCAAGCTCAATCTTTTTCTACATGTCACCGGCCGGCGCGCCGATGGCTATCACCTCTTACAAACCGTCTTTCGCTTTGTCGATCACGGCGATTGGCTGCGCTTTTCACCGCGCGCTGATGGCGAAATCCGGCGCGGGCAGGACATCCCCGGTGTGCCGGAAGACACCGATCTGTGCCTGCGCGCAGCCAAGCTTTTGCGCGAGGCTGCCGGATCCCAGTGTGCGGGCTTTGGGGTCACCATCACGCTCGACAAGCGCTTGCCCATGGGCGGCGGCTTGGGCGGCGGCAGCTCCGATGCCGCCACGGTGTTGCTCGCGCTCAATGTCTTGTGGGGCATTCATTTTCCCCGCGAAAAACTGCAGGCATTGGGCCTGCAATTAGGTGCCGATGTGCCGGTCTTTGTCTTCGGCCGCGCGGCTTTTGCCGAGGGCGTGGGCGAGCAGCTGGCCCCGATTGATCTACCCCCGGCATGGTATCTGGTGGCCGAGCCGGCGGCGCATGTCGCCACGGCGAAAATCTTCGCGTCAAGTCGATTGACACGAGACACGAAAATCATCACAATGCCGGACTTTTCTGCGGGGCTGCCGCTGCAAAAGCCGGGTTTGCGAAATGACTTGCAAGCCGCGGTGTGCGAGCTTAAGCCTCAGGTGGAAAAAGCCCTGGCCGTTTTATCTGAGCTTGGCCCAGCGCGCATGAGTGGTTCGGGCGCGTGTGTGTTTGCCGAGTTTGCAGATGAAGCGCTTGCCTTGCAGGCATTGGCAGCACTCCAAGAGCGCGCGCCAGCTCTGCGAGCATGGGTCGCCAAAGGGCTTGATATCCACCCGCTTCATGCGTTGTGTGCCTTGCAGAAATAAATCTTGGGGAGTCGCCAAGTTGGTTAAGGCACCGGATTTTGATTCCGGCATACGAGGGTTCGAATCCTTCCTCCCCAGCCATATTCCTGGTCGCGGGCAGGTGTGAATTCTCTCACCCCTGCCCGCGACCGTTTTGCGTGTTTTTAGGTGTGCATTTTTGGGTGCGGCCATGCGC
>JBEAUN010000170.1:0-5657 GCA_041161415.1 Pseudomonadota bacterium
TTCGATCAGGCCTATCGAACCGCTGAAGAGTGGGCCAACAGCACCGAGGTGCGGGTGAATAACATCCTGCAAACCGGCTACACCGCGCTGCGCGATCGTGAATTCCCCTCCGATACCGCGGATTTCTTTTTTAACGATTTCAAGGTGAATCCGGGCGAGGTGCTGCAGCTGACGTTCTACATGAGCGACACCGACAGCAACACCTGGCGCCTGCGCCAAGTGGCCTCGATTCCTGAGCCTGGCACGATCGGGCTGCTTGGGCTGGCGGTGGCAGGCCTTGCCGGGTTGTCTCGTCGTCGCATGAAGCTGGTTTAAGACAGCGGTACATCGGGCCGTGCGACTGCTTCCTTCAAAAGAGGCAGTCGCGGCGGCGGGGTAGCCTTGCGTGGTAGGCCATGCTTGATCTCTGCTGCCAAATTTCTGCATGGCGATTTCACGCCGATCAAAGATCTCCCAGCCGCCCGCGGTTGAAGACATTCGCGGGGTCAAAGGCGGCTTTCAATTTTCGCTGAATACCCAGGCTCACCGGGTCGATCGGCGCAAAGACCTTAGGCTTATCCTCACCACGAAACAAGGTGGCGTGACCGCCCAGCGCTTGGCTCAAAGGCCGCACGATGGTATCGGGGGCCCGTGTGTGCCACCAGCGTTGGCCACCGCCCCACTCGATGAGTTGTTCATCGCTAAAAGCCGGGGCAGTGGGCGGTGACGCAATGCGCCATAGCGGCTCCGCGCTCTCGGTGAAAAAGGGGTGGGTATGTTCGCGCAGGCTTGCCCAGTGGATGTGAGCTTCGGTGTCATCCACGCGCTCGCCACCCAGAGTTTGGCAGGCCGCTTTGACCGCTGCGTCGCCGCCGGATAAGCGGACCCGCGCGCAGCCGGCCAAGGCGCTGGTGGCCGAGATGGGCAACGGTTGGCCAGCCCAGCCGTTAAAGCGTTCAATCGCTTGGGAGGCGGACAATTCAAACTGTAAGGTGACTTCCGCCCGCGGCCGGGGCAGCACTTTGATCGAGATCTCCAGCATCAGCCCCAGCGTGCCCAGTGCGCCACACATGAGGCGCGAGACATCAAAGCCTGCGACGTTTTTCATCACTTGGCCGCCAAACGACAAACGTTGGCCCCTGCCATCAAGCATCACCACGCCGAGCATGAAATCCCGCAACCCGCCGCTGCTGGCGCGGCGCGGGCCAGCAAGCCCCGCAGCCACGGCCCCGCCCAAGGTGGCGCCCGCGCCAAAATGCGGCGGTTCGAAGGCGAGCATTTGATCATGCTCCGCGAGCGTGGCCTCGATCTCTCCAAGCGGCGTGCCCGCGCGGGCGGTCAGGTAAAGCTCGCTGGGTTCGTAATTGATGATGCCCTGATGGTTGCGGGTATCGAGAATCTCACCCATCAGCGGCCCGCCATAGAAATCCTTGGTACCACCGCCGCGAATCCGCAAGGCTTGGTTGCGCGCTGCGGCTTCGATGATGATATCGGCGAATTCTTTCATCAGAATCGGGGCAGCTCGGGGTGTTTGAGTTCGCCTTGATGCACATGCATGCCGCCAAATTCGGCGCAGCGGTGAAGGCTGGGAATGGCCTTGCCGGGGTTCAAAAGCCCCTTGTCATCGAAGGCGTGTTTAATGGCGTGAAAGGTTTGCAATTCGGCGCTTGAAAACTGTATGCACATGGCATTCAACTTCTCAAAGCCCACGCCATGCTCACCGGTGATGGTGCCGCCCAGTTTTACCGAGAGCGCCAGGATTTCAAGGCCGAAGGCCTCAGTACGGGCGAGCTCGCCCGGGGCGTTGGCATCGAACAAGATGAGCGGGTGGAGATTACCGTCACCGGCGTGAAAGACATTGATGCAGCGCAGGCCGTGTTTCTTTTCCATCTGGGCAATCGCGGCGAGCATCTCCCCCAAGCGCTTTCTGGGGATGGTGCCGTCCATGCAGTAATAATCCGTTGAGATGCGCCCAGCGGCGGGGAACGCGGCCTTGCGGCCGGCCCAGAATTTAAGCCGCTCGGCCTCATCTTGCGAGACGCGGATTTCAGTGGCGCCAGCGGCCTCGAGCAGCGATTTGATGCGCGCGATTTCCTCACACACCTCCTCGGGCGTGCCATCGGATTCGCAAAGCAATATGGCGGCAGCATCTAGCGGATACCCGGCTCTGACGAATTCTTCCACCGCCACGGTGGCGCTTTGGTCCATGAGCTCAAGCCCGGCGGGACTGATACCCTGCGCGATGATGCCGGCCACCGCCTCGCCCGCGGTCATGACGTTATCAAAGCTCGCCAGTACGCATTGGGCTGTCTGTGGCTTAGGGGTGAGCTTGACGGTAACTTCTGTGATCACTGCCAACAGCCCCTCGGAGCCGGTGATAAGAGGCAGAAGATCAAGCCCGGGCGCATCGGGGGCTTCGCCGCCGATTTCGAGCACCTCGCCTGCGATGGTGATGGCGCGGACTCGCACAAGATTGTGCAGCGTAAGGCCGTATTTGAGGCAATGCACCCCGCCTGAATTGGCCGCGACATTGCCGCCGATGCTGCAGGCGATTTGGGATGAGGGGTCGGGAGCGTAATAGAGGCCATGCTGCCGGGCGGCCTCGGAAATCGCAAGATTGCGCACCCCGGGCTGGCAGCGGGCGGTGCGGGCGAGTGGGTCGATGGCAAGGATTTTATTGAGCCGAGCCAAAGACAGCACCACACCGCCCTCATGTGGCATGGCCCCAGCAGCCAGCCCGGTGCCCGCGCCGCGGGCCACCACCGGCACGCGGGCGGCATGACACAGCTTCAAAACTTCGATCACTTGCGCCTCATCCTGCGGCAAGGCGACGGCCAGCGGCAGGGTGCGGTAGGCCGTGAGAGCGTCGCATTCGTAGGGGCGCAAGTCCTCCTGTTGAGTGAGCAGGCCGTGGGGGGGAAGAACTTGGGCTAGGCGGGCAAAAAAGCCCAGACCAGGGGCGGATTGTGATGAGACGGGATCGTTAGTCACAGGCTGTGGCGGGCTCACGATGATGGTTGAGAGTCTATCGCGTCTTCACGGCCGGGAGAAGGTCTAAGGCGGCAGGCAGCGAAACGAAAAATTAAAAGGATTTCTGTGCGCTCTCGACTAGATTCAAAGAGGAGGCATAAGTTGTCGGCGCTGGTGGGGTCTATCCACCGGCGCGTTTTGGCTTTTGAAATGATCCAGGAGAGGGAAGAGACATGTGGGGGCTTTTGGTGGTGATTTCGGGCAGTTTCTTCTACACCGTGTCGGCAATTATGAATGCCAGGGCCGTACCCAATCCCACCACCGTCGTCAGTCAGTCCAAAGCAGATTCGATGTATCTGCTGAGTCAGATAGCCAAAAAGAAGAAGGCAGATGGCACATGGACCGGTTCCGTACCGCTCGATCAATCGCTGCTTAAAAGAAACTACAAATATATTGACCCGAATTGGCAGGCAAAAATAGTGGCAGCATGTGTCATTACTTACAAAACACCCGCCGTTGATTTGAGCGACGCCAGGAAATTCACAGCATCACTGGGGAAATATGCGTCAAACGCGCGATTGGTAGGTTATGTCAATGCATCTGGAACGATCGTGGCTGCAAGCGAAAATGGCCCGACACTTGCGGGTTCGAGCATCCCTTCTGATCTTAGGTCTTCACCTTTTATTTATGACTGCGGCAGTTGAGGTTTTGTATTCAGTCGGTATAAGTGATGTGGAAGGAGCTTAGCCATGTTCAATTTTCGGAAAAACAGAGTATCTAGCAGCCGGGCAAGGCAATGGGGCTCCGCGATGTTGGAAATGCTGGGCAGCGTGGGGCTGGGGGCCGCGGTGGTCGCTGGGGTAAATGACCAAACCAATCGCTATTTGGACAATACCCGCGCCGCTGCAGCCGGCGAGTATCAAAGGCTCGCCGCCGAAGCCGCTGTTCGATTCCTCAACGATCCCACCACCCCACTCTCCGAAAGCGCCACAGCCATTCCATGGACATCTGTCACGCAAACCGTCCCGGAAGCGTCATCGATCACCGGCACAAATGTCTATGACGAGCCTTTCTGTTTGATCGCCAAAACCATCGACGACCGTGGCGTCAAGCGCAGGGCAGGCATCCTGATCGCAAAGAAATCTCCAGGCATGCCGACTGCCAGCGACAGTTACCGCCGTTACGTGATGATAAACAATTCAAATGTCTCAACCGGGATGATCAATGGCAACAAAGCAGGACGCAGCGGGGTGTGGGAAACCAATCTTTCGGAGTGGGATGTCACCAATCAATGCGATGGCAATCAGAATGGTGCCGTAGTGACCAATCTGGATTTGATGAAAACCGCAAGCATCAGCATTGATGAATCCAAGTTTCTGCACCGCCAGGCCCAGTCAGACCCAACACTCAACACCATGGAAACCGACCTCAACATGGGGGGGAAGGCGATTAACAATGTCGACTCAATCACCGCCGCCAAGACGATCAGGGCTGATCAGGGCTTCAAGGTGGGCACGACAACGGTCATCGACCGTGACCTGAATATTTCGGCCAAAAATGTCACCTCAAGCGGGAACATCACAGCGACCGGCAGCATCACCGCGTCGGGTAACATCACCGCTGGTGATTATGTCAAAAGCACGAGTGGTCTCAGGGTCGGTACAATCACGGTAATTGACAGCGAACAGCGCGCAACCTTCATGGGCGGCTCGGATGCCACTGGCTGGACGCGCTTCCCACATCCCGACGGAAAAAACTATATTCGAGGCACAACGATCATTGCCGACACCGGGGGCAATGTCGGTATCGGCACCGCCACGCCCAGCTCGAAGCTTCACGTTAATGGAACAGCCGAGTTTGAGGGCGCCGTGACCATGAAAAGTGGTTTAAACATCACCTCAAAGACGCTGGATTTTGGCTCTCGCAATGGCCAACTGATCACCGCCTGGGGCAACGATCACGGAATCGGGGTCCAAGGGGCCACCACTTATTTCCGTTCTTCGAATGACTTTCAGTTTTATAAAGGGGGGGTGCATTCCGATGCCCGGGGTAATGCGGGGGGCGGCACAGCACTTATGACCCTCCTTGGGACCGGCAAGGTCGGCATCGGCAATACCAACCCCGAGTACAAGCTGGATGTCGCCGGTGTCGTCAATGCCGATTCGGGGTTTTATTCGGCGGGAGAAAAGGTGATCGACCATTTGAAAAACGCTTTTTTCAAGATGATCACCGCAGCCAACATGATTCTCGAATCAGGTGAAGACAACTACATCGAGATGAAGGCAACCGCTGGCAATAACCGTATTGTCGGGCTGGACAAGATCCAGGGCAGATCGGGAAAAACTATCACGTTTGAATCGGACGCGATCTCTGTGAATGGCGGGGTGAAGGCCAGTTACGTTTCCACCACTGGGAACGTCAGTGTCGGGGGTGGTATAACGGTTGATGGCAGCGCCACTGTGGGGGGCAATGTCACAGTTACTGGCGGTATCACGGCAGGAGACAGCCAGAAAATCAGCGGCGGCTTCATCGAGGCCCGGTATACCGCTATGGTAGGAAGTACTTGCAGTGATCCTGGGCGCATCGCAGTCTCAACCGACAACGTGCCTGTTTTCTGCAATTCCGGCAAGCAATGGCAGCTTTATGGTGGCTTTGAAATCATCCGCAGAGGGACAACATCGCGGCCCCCGGGCGACGATTCGGTAGCC
>JBEAUN010000201.1:0-7609 GCA_041161415.1 Pseudomonadota bacterium
TCCCGCCGGTGGTGGTGATGCAGCCGGACGCCGATTTAGGGCTGGGGCAACACGCGGCGCCACGAGTGATCGAGGCCGCGGTGCCGGCGCCAGAAGATCGCGAGATCGCGCTGGTGGACCAGAATCCGGCGCCGGCCCGGGGAGTTGGATCACCGCGGCCAGAATCGCCAGATCGCGGTGCGCGCGCCTAAACGCGCGCACTGGCAGCGGCGCACACCGAGTGGGCTGCAGGCGACACATTGCCGGCCGCACAATCGGCTGTGATAATGCCGCCTTTGCCCCCTAAGACCTCGCCCATGCATTTTCATTCCTCCACCTACACTGCCCGCCAAAGTGGCATGCGCGTCATCATCACCGGTGCCGTGCATGGCAATGAAACCTGCGGCACGCAAGCGCTGCGACGGCTGATGCATGCGTTGGATGAGGGCACCATCGCGCTTTCGCGCGGCGTGCTGACCGTGGTGCCGGTGACCAATCCGCTGGCCTATGCCCGCGGCACGCGGATGGGGGACCGCAACCTCAATCGCCGCTTGCAGCCCACTGCAACCCCGCGTGAATTCGAGGATGAAATCGCCAACTGGCTGTGCCCGCTGTTGCGCGCGCATGATGCCCTGCTGGATTTGCATTCCTTCCACACCGGCGGCGAGCCCTTTGTGATGGTGGGCCCGGAAAACAATACCGGCACGCTCGAGGCGTTCTCCCGCGCGGCGGAAGAAGAAGCCTTCGCCCGGGCATTGGGCGTGCGCCGCTTTGTGGATGGCTGGCTGGACACCTATGCCAAAGGCGTGGCGCGGCGTCGCGCGGCGCGCATTCCGGGCATGGATTGCGATGAGGCCTATGGCATTGGCACCACCGAATATATGCGCGCCGGCGGCGGGCTGGCCCTCACGCTCGAATGCGGCCAGCACCAGGACCCGATGGCGCCGGAAGTCGCCTGGCGGGCGATCATCAATACACTTTTGCATTTCGGCCTGATCGCCGGGGAGGCGCCGCAGCCGACCGCCGCTCGCCAATCATTGCGTTTGCATGATGTGATCGACCGCCATGATGCGGCCGACCGCTTCGAGCGCGACTGGCATAGCTTCGACCGGCTCGAAGCCGGCACGCTGATTGCCACCCGCGCCACTGGCGAAGCGCTGGTGGCAGAAGCGCCTGGGTTCATTGTGTTCCCCAACCCCAAGGCCTTGCCGGGGAATGAATGGTTTTATCTGGCGCGGGAGTCTGGGCGGATTTGACGACGCCTATCTAAAGGCACCTATCCCGGGGTAGGGGTTGCGAACTTTTGCAAGGACGCCCCCACGGAAGCGGCTCTTGCCCGCCCGGCCAGGGCGAGGCGCATCTTGTCTTGCATCGGAGCCGCTTCATGCCCAGTCAGCGCATCACCCAACCTGCCCTGGAGCTTTTGCCCTTCAGCCGGCCTTCGCACATTGCCATCGACATCGCCTCAGATCACGAGCGCGAAGGCTTGCTTCCCTCGTTCCTTGATTCCGCCCAGCGTCGCTTCGGCCGCCTGACAAGCAGCGCCGAGTACCGTGAGCGCACCGCTCAAGCACTGCGTACCCTGGAAAGCGTGAGACTCATGACCGAGGCACTCGCCTCGCCCAAATTGCTGCCGCACCTGCTGCACTTGCATCGAGCCGGCGTGGTCAATCTCAATGACCTGGGCTGGCAGCGGCACAATGCGATCAGCTATCTGGTAGACGCCACGCCGCCGGCCCTCGAAGACGGCGGCGGTGAGCCCAGACTTGGGCTGGCTGCGTGCCTTGCGCAGCTGACGGCCGCCGGCTTTAGCATTCATGGCCATCGCCACGCCCCCTTGCCCCCGCTCGCGCTCGCCCTCTTGCGCGGCGATGACGCTG
Organism: Pseudomonadota bacterium; assembly: GCA_041161415.1. Taxonomy (GTDB): domain Bacteria; phylum Pseudomonadota; class Gammaproteobacteria; order Burkholderiales; family Rhodocyclaceae; genus JBEAUN01. The sequence goes on from JBEAUN010000201.1 coordinate 1,860, forward strand.
CGCTGTGGGTTCAGGCTTTGCTCGACGCCGGCGCCAACCCTTTGCAACACATCACCGATCGGAGCGTGGTCCCCGGCACAAGCGGGACTAAGACGCAGCTTTCCTCCCTGGGCCTGGCTGCCGAGCGCGGGGAGACGGCCCTGGAATCGCTCATGGTCGACGCCCTGCTGCCGGATGGTAAGACGCTTAATGAACGCGATTTCATTGACCTCACCGCCGAGGCGATCAAAGCCGATAGTGCGCTTTTATTCGCGCGGCTCGAGCGCGACCATGAAGCGCAGTTTCCCGGCATGATGAGCCGCAGCCTGCATCAGCATGGCCGGCAACTCGGGCCCCATCTGGCGGCGCATCTTCTTGACACCCACGCTCGCAATCACGCCGTCCTTTCTGTGCATCAGCGCACGCTTAATGGCTTGCAAACCCTGCTGCCGGGCGCACGCGGCCAGCGGCTACAGCTCACCTCGAAAAACGCTGCGCTGGAGGTCGCGCTGTGTCGATCGATGGAAATCGATGACCCGATTCGCGCTCGATTGATCCGCACCCTGCTGCATCAATGCAATTCAGATCAGCCCCCCGAGCGCGCAGCACACCACCGGACTGCTTGCCAGGATGCCTTGACGGCGCTGTCAGCGTGGGAAGCCTTCGATGTGCAGCGCTTTGAAAACGCGCTCAATCTTTTTGGCCACTTGTGGGCCAATCGCAATATCGAGGCAACGATTTCAAATAGGGCAAGCAACGAAGTGGGCGAATCGATAAAAGCTAAGGCCTACCAGATGCGGCGCTTCTTGAGCGACGAATTGAAGGCCATCTGGGGCGACGCGCAGTATCGCAAGCTCATCCTTGCGCAGCCGCATTTAGGCGGTGGCGAACTGGAGAGCCATGATGATGCCTTGCAGCGCGCTGGCCGCGTGACGCTGACCACGGCAAAAAAGGCGGTCGCAGCTTGCAAGGCCTTGCGCGCCGGGCTTGACGATAATGCCGCAGCACAACAACTCGCTCACAGCGCCACGCAGTGTTTCAACGCGCTGCTCAAAACGGCGATCGAGTGCGGCAATCTCAAAGCGGCCCAGGCCTTGCTGGGGGAAACGCCAACCCTCAATCTGCGCCAAGGCTTGCAGATTCAAGATCCGCTGCCGCTACTCAAGAAACTGGGCACCCTGCCTGCCAAATCTCGCGCCCAAGTGGTGGCGATGATTTGCCGCCATATTGTGCAAGATCCACACGCCCCGATCAGCGCTCCGCGCTTGCTGGACTCTATCGATGCGGCGCTACCCGTGGCGACGAATTACAGCAGCAGAGAGCTCTCGAGGCTCATGGCGACGTTGGGCGCTATGTCTGCCGGTGTTGTGGGCGGCGCGCTTTACTGGCTCGCAACCAGTGCCACGCAGCTCGCATCGCTCAGGGAATACGAAACGCTGCACAGTGAATTGGGGATGGCGGAACCTGTCATGGCTGCGTTTGATGACTACCTGAATCGCTATCATGCGGTGCCGAACGCCGACATGCTGCAACCGCTCGCGTTTCAAACCGGCGCCGCCGGGATGCTTGCTGCGATCAGCGCAGGCACGGGCATTTTTCAGGTGGCGTCCTGTGCGCTCTTGAAATCAAAACTCGATCAGCGCGAGGCTTACCGCGCAGAGCTGATTGCGCATTTATCGCCGCAGGCGAGCGACCCCGCGGCGCTCAATCCTTGAGCGCCGCCCACAAGGTCGCCGCGTTGTGGCGCATCAACGCGAGATAGGTGGGCGCGGGGCCGCTTGGGGGCGACAAGGCATCGGAATAGAGCGTGCCGCCCAAGCGCGCGCCGGTTTCTTTTTGCACGCGCTCAAGCAGCCTGGGGTCGGTGATGTTTTCCAGAAACACCGCAGGGATTTTGTCGCGCCGGATCTGGCGAATCAGGCTGCCCAAGTCACCCGCTGCCGCGCCGGCCTCGGTGGAGCGCCCCAGCGGCGCACGAAACTGGACGCCATAGGCGCGGCCAAAATACGCGAGCGACTCATGCGAGCTCACCACCAGGCGCCGCGCTGCGGGCAAGGCGGCGAGCTGGGCGCGAATGGTTTCATCAAGCGCGGTGAGCTCACCGAGGTATTTCGCGGCGTTGTCGCGATAGAGCGCTTCCCCCGCCGGGTCGGCCTTGATGAGCGCGTCGCGGATATTGGCGACATAGACCTTGGCATTGGCGATATCGAGCCAGGCATGGGGGTCGATGTCGGCGTGATGATGACCGTGATGAGAGTGTCCGGCTTCCAGTGTGTTGACACCGCGGCTTGCCACCACCCTCTCACCTCTAAAGCCTGACGATTTCATCAGCCGCTCAAGCCAGCCTTCAAAGCCCAAGCCATTGATCACCACGAGCCTGGCGGCTTTGAGGGTGCGGGCATCGGCGGGGGTGGGCTGATAAAGATGGGCATCGGTATTGGCGCCCACCAGCGAGGACACCTTCACCCGCTCGCCGCCCACGCGCTGCGTGAAATCGGCCAGGATGGTGAAGCTCGCCACCACCGGCAAGGGCTCGGCCGCGAGCGTGCGGCTCGCAAAAAACACCAGAAGCAAAAGAGCAAAGCGCATGATCTATCTCTTGAAATGCCAGCGCGGGCGCAGATGTGTCATCAGCGGGCCTTGCGGCGCGATGAAAAGGGAGAGCACATAACCCAGCCCCAGGGTGAGCACGATCGCCGGGCCAGCGGGCAGGTTGGCCTGCCAGGATAAAAGCAGGCCCGCCACAGACAACACAAAGGCCACGCTGCTGGCCATCACCAACATCGCGCCGATGGACGACACCCACATGCGCGAGATCGCTGCCGGCAAAATCATCACGCCCACCGCCATCAGTGTGCCGAGCGCGTGAAAGCCGCCGACCAGATTGATCACCACCAGCGCCATGAAGCCATGATGGGTGAGCGCACTCCAGCGGCCGGCGCTGCGCAGAAACAATGGGTCGCAGCATTCCAGCACCAGCGGGCGCAAAAACAGCGCCAGGCACACCAGCGTGACGCTGGCAAAGCTGGCAAGGAGATACAGGGCTTGGTCATCAAGCGCCAGCACGCTGCCGAACAGCACATGCAGCAGATCGACATTGCTGCCGCGCCAGGAGACAAGCAACACCCCGGAGGAAATCGACAGCAGATAAAACGCCGCGAGGCTGACATCTTCTTTCAACACCGAATGACGCGCCACGCTGCCAGCCATCAAAGCCACCAGCAGCCCGGCCACCAACCCGCCCAGTGTCATTGCCGATAACGATAGTCCAGCAAACAAATAGCCGATCGCCGCACCCGGCAATACCGCATGAGCCATCGCGTCCCCCGCCAGACTCATGCGCCTTAGCATCAGAAACACGCCAACCGGCGCCGCCCCCAACGAGAGCGCAAGACACCCCGCCAGAGCGCGGCGCATGAAGCCAAATTCAATGAAGGGCGAGAGCAGGGGCAGCGACTCAAGGCTCATCATGCGCGACCCCCCTGCGCAGTCGCGCCCGGGTCTTCCTCGCCCACATGGCAAACGCTATGGAGATCGACATCCCGTGCTTCGGCGGCCACCCGGGCGCGCGCGAGGTTATCTGGCGAGAGCACCACATCAGGCGCGCCGCGGGCGATCAACTCGCGGGATAGCAACATCGCTTCCGGATAGGCTTGGCGCACATGGTCCAGATCATGCAGCACCGAGATCACAGTGCGGCCTTCTTGGTGCCAACGGGCCACGACTGCGGCCAGATCACGTACGGTTGGGGAATCAATCGCGGCATAAGGCTCATCGAGCAGCACTAGCGGGGCGTCCTGCAATAAAAGCCGGGCAAAGCGAGCACGCTGTAATTGCCCACCCGAGAGCGTGCCAATGGCGCGGTGCTCAAGGCCAGCAAGCCCCACAGCACCCAGCGCCGCTTCGATCCGCGCGCGGCCGGCGCGGCCGACTGCGCCAAAGGCACCGATTTCATGCCACAAGCCCACCGACACGAAATCGAACACCGTGATGGGAAAGCTGGCATCCAGCGTGGCCTGCTGGGCGAGCCAGGCGATCTGGCGGCGGGTGATGCCCGACAGCGCGAGGCTGCCCTGCATCGGCGAAAGCTCGCCGGTGATGCCTTTGAGCAAGGACGACTTGCCCGCGCCATTGGGCCCCACCACCGCCAAGAGCGCGCCTTGCGCGATTTCGCCCTCAAGGTGATGCACCGCCGGGTGACGGTCATAGCCCAGGGTGAGATTGTGAAAACGAATCAGCGCCGTCATGACAGCGCCCACCCCACCACGGCCCACAGCAAACCCAGCAGGCCCGCCACGGCGATCAGCCTTTGCAGGGCGCCGGCGCAGAGCAAGGAGCGCCCATACGCGCGCGCAACCGGGGGGTGATCATGTGAATGCGAATGGGACATCGCGGCAATCAGGCTGTCAACGCAGCCATGCAAAAGGAAAGGCGCGCATCATGCAACAGAGTTGCATTCGAGGCAAGCCACCCCACAGCGCTTGCTTAACACCATGGAAAACTGCCGGCCGAAGGGCGATGGGGTGTATGCGAAGGCAGTGATGACGCGACCGGGGTCCCCGTGATTGAGCCCTTCAACGCAGTCGGGGCGGGGGTTTAGGAGTGAAACCGCGGTAGATACCGTCTCTCCCGTCAACCTTCATGGGCATAACAAGACGCATAGGGTTGTCGGGTTTTGAGTACGCCGAAGCAAGGTGGGCGAGTTTTTGCTCTGCCTCGAGCGAGCAATCGCTGGTAAAGCGCCTTGATATGAGGATTGTGCTGTATTGAGGTCACGGCGGTCATGTAAAGCACGGCACGGATTCTTGCGCGGCCGGCCTTGGACAGGCGGGCTTTGCCGCGGACAGATGAGCCGGACTGATGTTCGACGGGCACCAGTCCCAAATAAGCGGCAAGCTGTTCGGCAAAGCGGAATGGATGGTTATGCATCACGCTCAACAGGTTGTTGCCCACTTGCGGGCCTACGCCGGGAATGCTCTGAAGCAGCGTCCGGTCGTCTTTTAAATCGGGATGGCTATCGATGTGATCGTCAATTTCCTTCTGCAGCTTTGCCAGCTGATTTTTCAGGAACGTCACCGCATCGACAATCGAGTCTTGAACCAAAGCTGGCGCCTTGGCGACCTCAGCCTTTTCCTGGCGGTTCAATTCCCGCTGCAGATCTTGGGCGATCGCGTCGCGACGGGCCAGCAGGGCTTGCAGCGCACGGGCCTCGGGGGCTGGCGGCACCCAGATGGCAGGCTTGACCAATGCCCCGTAGCGGGCGAGCACGAAGCTATCCATGGTGTCGGTCTTGGTGCGCACCGCGAGCCCCTTGCCGAAATCTTTGACGTGGGCCGGGTTGGCAATCGACACCGTCACCCCTTCGTCTGCAAGGGCCTGACAGGCCGTTTGGTGATAGACGCCCGTGCCTTCGATAATGGCGTGAATGACAGAAGGATCACCCCCTTGTTTGGCAAGCCAGACCATTAGATGGCCGACGCCTGAGGCGCTGTTGTCGACCGTTTTTGTTTTGCGTTTGAGCGTGTCCGGATCGATCAAAAGACAGCAATCGAGCTTGGCTTTCGACACATCGATACCGAGATAAAACATGAAAATCATCCAAAAAAGTTGAACCAACTTCGCCCACTTGCCTTGTGCATTCAGGGTCGAACCCTTGGCTACCGTTCAGTGTCTTTGTTGGCGAGGAGGTGAGACAGGGGCTTGATCTACGCCGCAAGGTCAGAGCCTTAAGGGTGGGTTGAAGCTTGCCCCGTCTCGGCACGGTGGTAGCT
>JBEAUN010000264.1:0-3583 GCA_041161415.1 Pseudomonadota bacterium
GCCCGCTGCCGTGACCGCGGCAGTGGCCACGCCATGTTCCGCAACAAACTGCGCCACATTGAACTTTTTGGCGCTTGCCACCAAGGCGGCTTTTAGGCTGATATCGGTGATGGACTTCAAAAAAATCGTTGCGCCCGAGGCCGCTGACGAGATGCCGATGCCAAGGCGTAGGCGGTTAACTCGGGCGGCAAATCGGTTATCTTTGGTCGCCTGTTGGGCAACCTTCAGCGTGGCGCCGACAAGATTCGGCGCGTCGTTGGCGGCGGGGGTGATCAGATGGAGACGGCTCGAATCCGCCTCCAGCCGGGCGCGTTGTTCAGCGAGATCGCGACCAATGTGTCGAGCATCGCGGGTTTCGTGTATCCCCGCTTTCAGCGCGATCAGCGCAAGCGGTGCAACCAAGGCGGAGGTGCCCAATGCCGCCGAAAAATCTGCGACACCCTCGGGAGGCACCTCATGCGCCATCCAGCCCACGGGATCGTTTTCCAGCAGATGCGTCTGCTCGGCGAATTCCTCGCGCATTGCCCCCAAACCTTCGCCTCGGAAAACCGGCAGGCTTTGTTTCACGGCGGCATACACCCCATGTGCGGCTTCGTCGAGATCCACCATCAGCAAGCCACGCGGGTTCTGATGATGGCTGTGGCTACAGCCGCCCCGATGCGTGCGGGCATCGGCGAGGCTGTGATGGTGGGCGCAGCCGCCGTGGTCGGCATTCTGGGCGTCGGCCAGGAGTTTGAGCCCTTGAGTTCGGCGCGCTGCCTTGGCGTTTTCCGGGGTGGGTGTGTCACGCCGCTGACCCTCAAACCAGCCACGGCGCAAGGCGAGCTGTGTGCGCCAACGCGATTCCAGCCGGGGCTGGATTGCCGACGATCTGCTCTGGGCCACCTGCTCCCCGTGACGACGCATGGCAGCCGCAAGCCGCTCGGCGCCTAAGCGCTGGGCGAAGTCATGCTCGAGGGTATGGCCGAAATCGGCTGAACTGGCGGGCAGTGAAGGTATGGGGGGTGCGCTGGTCGGAGCAGATCCAGCGTTAGAGAAGAACACCGATGCGGGTCCGGTTCGGGTTCTGACAGCGGGCATAGCGATGAGGTCCTGTGGCAACGAGAAGCGGCAAGCGCATGGGCTGACAACCCCACCGTTTTTAAATCAGGGATGGTAAAAAAACGACTGGGGATCTCCGGTGAGAAGAGAACTAAATGTGCTCACGCTTTGGGGAGAACTCTACCACTATTGATAAACGATTCGCAATAAAGGATTGGCGGATTGGCCTCGAGGATTTTTCAATCCGCTCGCGACGCGACCCAACTTATTCGGGTAACCTTCCCGGATGGAACGCAATACACGCCAACGAAACGCCATCCGTGAAGCAGTCGCCCAGGCCGGTCGGCCGCTTTTGCCTCAAGAAGTGCTCAATGCCGCGCAGATGCAGGTTCCGGGCTTGAGCCTTGCCACGGTCTATCGAAATCTGCGCGCCCTGCAGGAAGAGGGCGAATTACGATCGGTCATGTTGCCCGGCGAAAGCGCGCGCTATGAGCCCGCCGGCCACGGCCATCATCATCATTTCCAATGCCGCCAGTGCGCTCGCGTCTTTGAAGTCGAGGGCTGCCCAGGCAATCTTGCCCGCCTCGCCCCGCCAGGATTCGCGGTGGAAGACCATGACATCACCCTGTACGGTCGTTGCCGGGAATGCTTGGCAGCTGAGCGGAAAACTTGAATAGACGCACGTCCTTGAATTTTTGGTGACGAGTCGTACAGTTTTGGCGCACAGCTGACCAAGTAGGTTCAAGATCGCCTCAAACTGACGAGTTTCGCGCGCCATTCGGAATATCCGAAGGGCCTTGTGCTGTGCCACGCGTCGCCTCAGCGCAAAAGGACACCGAAGGGGTGACTGAATGCCTCAGCACTGGGGTTGCCTAGAGAACCCGGGGCGATTCAGTGCGAAATGCTCACAGTGACGATGAGGATGCGGTTTCGTCAATCTCCAGCAATTGCCGCTAAGCGTTTGCGTGCCGCCCAACCCTTTGTCGCAACCGACCGGCCGCAAGCGGCCGTCGGCTGAACAACACGTTAAGAATTCAAAATGCGACGCTTGTGCTGAATGGGATCTGCCGGCGATACCTGAGTGTTTTAATCCTCAGACCCATCACAAGCACAGCAGCGCCCGCTGCTCATCCCATAGCAGTGGCGTGCCCGATGCCAGGTCGAACAGGGTGACATGGTCAGGCAGCGATTCATCCAGAATCGCTGCCACGATGTCCGGGGCCAGCGTCGTGAGATTCACCATCCGACTCACATAAGCCCGGTCCATCCCCTCCATCTCGGCAACTTCGGTCAGGTTCTTCGCTTTGCCGCTTTCCAGCAGCCCGAGCCATTTGTGGCCTCGAGCGAGCGCCACTTGGATAGGTGTGGGCTCGTTGTCCCAGGCCCGTGGTGGCATGGCGCTGCCATCGGGCAGCGTGACGACCTTCCGGCGGCCCCGGCGGGTGATTTTGATCGGGATGGTCACGTTCAGGCTTCCGTTGCTCGCGCTCACCACATCGGCATCGCCGATGGCTTTGCTCGTGATCTCGCTCATGCTGCCACCTCCTCGGCGTTCGCGGCGGGCGCTGGAAATTTCAGTTCGGCGGCCAGCCGTTCGAGTCCGTTGGGCCGGAGCTGCAACTCCAGGTTGTGCGGTGTGAACACCACTTTTTTGACCAGCAGGCGAACGATGCGCTCCTGCTCAGCCGGAAACAGCTGATCCCAGACCTTGTCGATCTGCAGCATGGCGATGCACACCTTCGCCTCATCGATCTCGGTGTCCATCCGGGTCATCATTTTGGCGACCCGGGTTTTGAGGTCGGGTGCGCGCAGGACCAGCCGCAACTGCTCAACTACATTCGCCTCCAGCTGGATCGCCGGCACACGCGGCAGACCGGAGGCCCCGGCGTATTCCTTGTTCTCCCGGGCGTGGATGTAATACCGGTACAGCTTGCCTCCGCCCTTGCGGGTCCAGGCTGCCGTCATCGCCCGACCATCGGCCCCCTCCAGGATGCCCTTGAGCAGAAAAGGAATGGTCGCGCGCGTGTGGTTGGCCCGGGTGCGCGGGCTGACCTTGAGGACGGCCTGAACCGACTCCCACAGGCTGGGTTCGATCAGGGGCGGATGCTCGGCCTTGTACCACTCGTTCTTGTGCCGCAATTCGCCCAGGTAGGTCCGGTTGCCGAGAAGTTTGTAGATCAGGCTCTTGTCGATTGGCTTGCCCTCGCGGACATTTCCATCCTGCGTGACCCAGGCTTTGGAGGTCACGCCATCCATGCGCAGCTCCTTCACGAGTTTGGTGCTCGAGCCCAGCTCCACGAACCGCGTGAAGATATGCCGGATCACCTTGGCCTCACGCTCATTGGGGATCAGGCGGCGATCTTTGACGTCGTAGCCCAACGGCGGCACGCCCCCCATCCACATACCTTTTCGCTTGGAGGCCGCGATCAGGGCCGGAGCATCAAAACTCGTTCACGCTCAGGCACCTACCACGGGCTGTTGTAAACAGCCAGGAAATCGTGTCCACTCTCGGATTTTTTCCACGAGAGATGACCGACAAGAA
>JBEAUN010000270.1:0-20929 GCA_041161415.1 Pseudomonadota bacterium
GTTTTCGCGGCTTCCCAATCGGAGCGGGACATGGCGGTATCGGCCGGCGTAAATTCCGCGGCATAGGTAGCGAGGTAGTGCTCCACATTCTGGTTTTCCTGGGCCGCCACCCAGCGCTTCACAGCCGAGATCACGCCTGCCCAGCTGATCTCGGCATTGGCCACCGGGCCCATCGCTGTTTTTTCGATGCCAGTGGTCGTCGGCGCGGGTTGCGATTGCGCAGCTTGCGGCACTGTGTCCAGCATCGGACCCGGTGCGAATTGCCGGAGCACAGACTCGAGCGCAGACTGCGCGCCCGCCACATTGGCATTGGCAGGGTCGAGTTTTTTAGCCTGGCTAATGGAAGCCTCGGCCAATGACAAATGCAACAGTGTGAGATTTTCAAAGGCAAGGGTGTACTTGGGCTTGAGGCGGATGGCTTCCTCGAAGCTCTTCATGGCGCGTGCATAATCCTTCAGCCCGAAATAGGCGATGCCGCGGTTATTGTGTATCTCGGCAATACGCGGATACTCGGCAGCCAGGGCTTCCAGCGCTTCGCTGGCTTCACGATATTGCTCAAGATCAATGAGCACCACTGCGCGAAGATATCGTGCCCGGAAATTCTTTTTACCCTTTCGAATCGCCTCATCGAGTAAGCGCACCGCTTTGCCCATGCTCTCTGTCTGGCCGGTGGCGAGCAACTGCTCGGCCGCACGCAAAGCCTCATCCGCGCCGAGGACAGTGTGCGGAAAAGCGAGGCTTGTTGCGGCAGCGATCAGAATCAGTCGTCTTAGCATGGTCTTGATAAAGCCTCCGAAAGACAGTCGCTAGCTGGTCGCAACACGATTCCGGCCGGCTGTTTTTGCTTGAATCAGCGCTGCCCTGGCAGATTGCACCAGCCCCTTGGCGGAGTTGGCACACTCCGGCCACAGGCTCACGCCGAACGAGGCGGTGATCGAAAACTCCTTGCCCTCTTGCTCCACTGGCGTTGCCTCGAATTTTTGTCGCAGCTCCTCGGCATAGTCACGCGCCGCCTTTAGCGAAGTGGCGGGCAGCACGATCACGATCTCGGCATCGTCATATCGGCACACGATATCTTTTTCCCTGAGCGAGCGTTCGATGATCTTGGCGACCATTTTCAATGCCGCATCACCCGCAGCGCGGCCCCAACGATGATTGATGCTCTTCAAGATATCGACATCCATCATGATCAGCGCGACCTTGTATTTCTTCCGCTTGGCCAACACCAGCTCACGCTCCAGTGCCGGGTCAAAATAGCCGCGGGTATAGAGATCCGTGGCCTGATCCCAGACTTCCTGAGCTTTGAGCGCGAGGTGCGATTTCTGATTATCCACAAGCGTGGCAGCCAACTCGCGGCGCACTCGGTGCAGCCGATAAGCCAGGAAGAGGATGACCAGCGCCGCAGGGGCGCCCACCTGAAACGCCGGATTCGACCATACATGCTTGCCCGGCGTGTCACCCGCGAAAACGAAAGCCTCCAGATCCGGCGCGGACTTGAGAGAGCCCGCATTGAGAAACATCTGGCTGATGATGGCCCAGCGCCGTGGATCCTGGCTGCCCAACTCGACCGAGTCGGACTTGACGAGCTCTTTGATCAGCGCGGCCTCCTGAATGGCAAAGTCGGCTGCTTTGCCACCCGGGTATTTCTTGGCGATCAGCTCCACCGTCTCATTGACATGGGTCAGCGCATAGCGCCAGCCTGCCAACACCGCCTCGCGCACCGCATCGACGGATTTTTTATCTTTATCGACATGCGTTGCCAGGGTAATGAGGATGTCGCCATAAAGATCCACGCCAGCGGAACGGGGCGAAATGAGCACCACCGGGAAACCCAGGCGTTGAGCGCGGATCACCTCTTCGGCGGTGTCGGCAAACACGCCATCCGATTCGCCTAGCGAGAATTTGCGCAGCGGGGTGTTATCTTCCCCGACGTTCATGGAAATTTTCTGCGACTTGAGAAACGCCTCAACAATGGGGTGCTCGCGATCTTGATAGATCTGCTTGCCAGAAAGACTCGCCACATCAATCGCTTTTTCAGGGCGGGTGATGATCGCTGCAGGAGATTGCTGGAAAATCGCCGCAAGCGAGACGATCGGCAAGCCGCTGGATTGATACACCAGCGCTTCCACGCCACTCACCGCAAAAGTGGCATGGCCTTTGATGAGGGATGCAATCGGATTGGGAGATTCTTCAAGCACCACATTCAACCCTGCCGCTTTGAAGTAGCCCTTCTCCACCGCCATGTAGAAGCCCGCGTGCCGAAAGCCGCGGTCGGGCAGCACGATCTTGAATTCAGGGCTGGCACTGCCGCTGGCATTCCCGGAGGCAAGCAGCGGGGCAGGCACCGCAAGGAAGCCCATCGTCAGCACAGACAGGATGATGGTTTTCATCACAGGCCTCCGTGGCACCACATCAGTCTCGAACAACCGGGCGTTCATGATCTGCTGCCACATCACTTGAACCCGCCCGACCCCAAAATCGAATGAACGCGACCCCCAGCAAAGACAAACCGATCAGGGACGCGATCAACCAGGCGTCGTACTCGCGAAACGAGGATTTGTCGCTACTTTTGGTTGCACTTGCCGTCGCAAGCTTGCCCTGCAAAGCGAGGACGGATTGCAGTTCGGCAATATCTTTCTCCATCGCACTCGCTGGCTTGGCTGGATTGCCCTCCGCCGTCGCTTGTGTTTCTGCGCTCGCCGGCCCCGTTTCAGGTTCGGGCTTTGTTTCAATCCCCGGCGCCAAGTGGAGGCGATCTTTGGTGGGCTCCAGGGCCGGCGGTTTCGGCGCAATCTTGCCCGCCGCTTCCTTGGACTCGCTACCCTGCCCGGGCTGGGTTTTGGATGCGGGAAGATCCGCGGTCCGCGGTGCCGCCGGCATGGCCGGTTTAGCCTGCGCAGTGGCTTGCTCAGACTGAAAATCAGCCACATCCTGCTTGCTAATTGCCACCGCCGCATCCTTTGCCGGGATCTTCAGCGTTTGGCCCACGATCAGCTTATTGACATTGCCATCGGCAAAGGCCTCGCTATTGGCGCGGAAAATCGCCACGGTCATCTGTTGAATCGACACGCCATCGTGCTGGGTCGATTGTGCAATCCGGGAGAGGCTATCGCCAGGCTTGACCGGCCAAGCGTCGGGCTTCTTCGCCGGGCTGGCCGGGGCTGATTTGGCGGGCGGGGGTGCAGTATCTGCAGCCGGAGAAGGCGTGGGCGGGCTCGGCTCGACCGTGGCTTCGGGCTTTTCCGCACTTTCACTGATCTGAGGGGGCGGTGGCGTTTCCGGCTTATCCGTTTTTTCAGGCAACGACGAGGCCACCGGTGGGACAACCGGCGGCACCACAAACACCTCCGGGCGCTCCAAGGGCTTGCTGGCTGGGGCGGTGTGCGTCACCCGCGCGGCGGGCGGTCGAAGAAGATATTCATGCAGCCGCATCCCGCCTGACCAGCGCAACTCGACCAACACCCCAACATCAGACTTTGTCAGCGGCCGCTCGGAGGTAATGCGCAGCACGGGCGTATTGCCGCGCTTGGCCATGACTACCCGCAGCCCCAAGGATTTGGCAAACGCCGTGGAGTCATCTGCCACCCCGGGTAGCCAAAGCAGGCGGCTTTCGATCGACACCAATTCTTCAGAGGTCGCGACGATATCGATTTCCGCCACCACTGGCTGGCCGACTTCTGACAACACCGAAGCCTTGCCCAGGCGGGCCGCTTGCGCACAAAGGGGCATCATGCAGGCGAGCACCAAGGCCGATGCAAGGCACTTAGGCCTGGGTAACGCTTTGACAAACGCCCCTATTCTCTTCAAGACAGTCCTCTGCAGTCAGATCGATCCAGATCAAACCAGGGTGAGGCGACAAAAGAATACGGCTCCATGCTAGCCGATAACGCAAATGCGAGTAAACATGCTGTGCAAATATCCGCCATGACTATGGCATCCACCCCACATAGCCGGCAGCACAAAGCGCTTCACGCTGCCTCATCATGCAATGCCCAGCTTCTTCAACATCGGGTGGTCCTGGCGGAAAAATTCCTCGATGATGCGTCCCAGTGCAGCGAGGTTATCTTCCGGCGTATCGCAGGGTGTGCCTCCGGTGACCACTCTTTGGCCCATGCCGGATAACTGCTGCCACACATTTTTGGCGAGCTGCGGCCTGCCAAGCTCCGGTTGGGCCCAGTGTTGATGAAGCAGCATTTGCTGCAATTCGCCCACCTGCACGCCGCCACCGGTGATGGGCGAACACAAATAGCTGCTGGCGTGCGGCGTGCCAGCCTTGCCGACAATCACCCCATTCAAACGCCGACAAACCGGCGCGGCACGGCTGGCGTGCGCTTCGTCATGGGCCACCGAAAACTCGCCTGTGCCGACGAGAATGATGAGCGCCTGACGCAAGGCCGCCCAGGAGACATCCGCGCATTCTGCCGTACGGGCAATCTCATCGAGCCGCATCGGCCGGCCTTGTTGGGCATCGAGCACCTTGACCAAGGCTTCGCGCAGATTGGGTGCAACCGCGCGGCTCGAAAGATCGGCGGGCTTTTGCAGCAGCACCTCGGCATTGCGGTGAAGCACGAATGACATTTCATCCAACTGCGATTTTTGTTCCTTGGCCGACAAACGCCGCGCACCGCGAATGAATAAATCACGACGAAACTGCTGATTGACCAGAAAGTCGCGCATCGTCTCGCGCAGCATCGGCTGCTTGACCTCGGCCAGCAGCGCGATGCCCGCAGGCGCAATGCGCAGTGCATCGATCAGCTCGATCGGGGAGACCGGCGCCGCGAATTCAAGCTTGGCTTGCGCCATGAGATTGGCCACATCGGAGAAATACATCGGATGCCAATCGCGATTGAAATACTCATGCACCAGATAATTCTTCTGCTGCTTGGCCATCGATTCGAGCCGCGCCTTGAGTGCTGTCGCGCCATGGAAGAATCCGGCATCAAGCTGCGCCATGCGTTGCGCAAACGCCATCGCCTCAGCGGCATTTTCAAGCACATTGTTGCCCGGCGCAGCTGCGAGCGAAGCGTATTCCGTCAAAAGCCGCCGCAGCGGAATGGCATGCGCCCAACCGGGCAGGCTGTTGTAGCTCACATAGACCACGCCCCCCACATTGAGATGACGGCGGATAAACTCGACCACGTTGCCGCGATTCTCGTCATTGATCCAGCTCCACACACCATGCAGCGAGATGTAATCGAAGCGCGGCAGATCATCGCGCTTGAGCAGATCGGCAAAGCTGTCATCCGAGACCACCACGCGACTTTGCGAATCGCGCGCAAAATCCTGGGCAATCGCAACATGCGCGGGATTGATATCGAAGCCGAAACACTCGATATTTTGCTGAGTCGCGGCATGGAAATTAAGGCTGAGCCCTTGCCCAAAGCCTAACTCGCAGTAGCGAAGCGAGTCACCCTGCGGCGGGACGAACCCGGCCGCCACCAAGGCGAAACGCTGCGCCAAGGGTGAGAGCTCGCGGTAATAGCCTTGGGTGTAGACCACCTCGGTGACATACCCCGAAGCCCAGTCCGTAATCTCGGTAATCGGTTTCACCAGGAGCCTTCCTTTCCATGCGGAAAAGCGCGATGCGCCAAGATTAAATGCTCGCCATCAATTGCGCTTTCAACAGCGCTTTCATGTCTTCTTCGCTTCGCAAATTGCGTGTGCCCACAGCCCATAGCTCAAAGCGTTCAGGCAATGTGGTGCCCGCCACGGATTCAAACCCGCCCTGCCGAAGCGAGCCCATCAAAGCCTTCAAGGTAAAGCCGCAACGATGCGCCATGAACGTATTACCGCGCGCGATCGAAGCGCGATGCCCATATAGCATATCCAGCGCACTGATCGGCCCGGCGGGGGAGGAATACGCCGGCTCTAGCAGAAGATCTTTCGTGATGAGCTCGGCAATCGATCGCAAATCCGGGCAGGTAATGACCACGATGCCATCGGCACGCAACACACGCCGCATTTCAGCGATCGCCACCGCCACCTCATGCGCGAAAAGATGCTCGATGTTGTGCGAGGAAAACACCGCATCCATGCTTGCATCGGCGAGCGCTGACATATCGGTCAAGCTGCCCACGATATCCGGCTTGACTGCGGGGTCGATATCAAAACGGGTTTCCTGCCATTCACCCGAATTGAAAAAAGGGGTCGTCTGTGCAAGCGACTTGGGGCCGCAGCCCACATGCAGCAGGTTTTTCATGTGCGCCAGTCCGGAAGTTGAGGGGTGATGGAAATGGGGGAATCAGGCGGCATGCAAAGCAGATTGCCACCCACGCGGAATACCTTGTATTGCAACGCTTCAAAAAACCCCGCCAGTGCCGCGCGATCGGATTTGATCCACTCGATCAGCACCCAGGGCCGGTGCGTTTCGATCGTGTTTTTCGCGCCGCGCAACACCGCCATTTCCATGCCTTCGACATCGATTTTCATCAACCGTACGGCCGGCAGATGAAGCTGGTCGATCGATTTTTGCGGCACGCGATCGCCATTGGCAGGCAGCCGCTTCTGGCCGATAAATTCTTTTTGTTCGGCGCCAAATTCAATGCTGCCGAAACTCGCCGGCTGGTGATAATCAAATGCCGGGATATCGATTTCGCCCTCTTGATCGCTGACCGCCATGTGATGCACGAAAAAATTGGCGAGACTATTGAGCACCACCGTGCCGCAGAGCATGTAAGCAATCACCCGCTGAGCCTCGAAGGCATGCACCACACCACCGCGCGGCGCGAGCACTTGTGCCATCGGCAGGCTGAAAGCGCCGAAATTGGCGCCGATATCGAGAAATGTCGTGCCCTCTGGCAATCGCATTGCCAGGTCGCAAAGCAACTGCACTTCGCCTGCATCAAACGCGCGGCCTGTCTTTATCAGCGCATTGGCCTGATTGGTGTCATGCCGATTAATCAGCATCTGGCCATAGGCCGTGGGCACCACCAGTGTGTAGGAGGGCTGTGCGGGCATTTATTTTCGCTTGCGCTTGGTGGATTTCGGGGCTGGCCGGCCTGGGTCAAGTGCGGCTGCAACACGCTGGATGACCCCCGCCCAATCGCCCAGGCTGGTCTGCCTGAAAAGCCGCAGAGCGCCTGGATACCAAGGACAATCCTCGCGCTCCAGGAGCCATCGCCAATCGGTGCCCATCCACGGCAACAGCACCCAGCAAGGTTTATCCAGCGCGCCCGCCACATGCGCGACAGCGGTATCCACGGTGATGACGAGATCAAGCTGCTTGATGATCGCGGCGGTGTCGGCAAAATCCTGAATCGGCTTATCCAGCACCATAAGCGGTGAGCGCCCACCGAGGCGCTGCGCCTCGTCCGCACGCGGGCCGGTTTGCAGGCTGATGAAGGTCACGCCATCAATGGCCCACAGCGGCGCGAGCAGATCAAGCGAAGGCAATGAGCGATTCCTGTCGTTCCGATGCGAGGCACTCCCCGCCCAGACCAAGCCGACGATTTTTTGATTGCGGTTTTTGCTTCGCTTGGGCAGCACGTTCGCCCAGGCATCGAGGCGTTCCAGAGTGGCTCTCAAATAAGGCAGCCGAGCCGGGATGGATTCGAGCGTGGTGCCATGGCGAAAGGCAAGACTCATCGGCAATACCCAATAATCCGGGCGAGGCAACACCAGCTTGCCCTCGGCAGGCAAAACCTCATCCACTTCCGCGATGGATTGCATCAAGGGCAAGAGCGGCGCCTTGCACACCAGCGTGACTTTGCTTGCACCCTTTTCCTTCAACCAAGGCAGATAGCGGGCGAATTGAATCTCATCGCCATAGCCCTGCTCGAACCACACCAGAATGCTTTTTCCCTCAAGGCTCTGCCCCTGCCAGGGTGGGCACTGAAGATCGGGCGGCACCGCCACAGGAGTGAATCGAAAGGGGTCAAAGCGAGATTCATGCAGCGGCCAGCCGGCGGCATACTCGCCTTTCAGCAGATGCAGCAAACCCAGATTCCAGCGTGCCTCGGCAAGTGTCGAGCGCAAGGCGCGGGCTTCGCGTTGATGGCGGTTTGCCAATGGCATATCACCCCGCGCAGAAGCCTCGCTCGCTTGCACCTGCAAGGCCGGGATTTTCTGCGCCGCGCCCTCGAGCACTTTTCGATAGGCCATCAGCGCATCGTCATAACGGCGCATGCCTTGGAGCAGATTGCCAAGATTGTTCCAGGCCTCGAAATATTCCGGGCGCAATTTCAAGGCTTGCTTGAAACACGCCTCGCCCTCCTCCAGCCGATTGGTTTCGAGGTAGAGCACCGCGAGATTATTCAAACTCTCCACCGCATCCGGCCGCAGCGCAATGGCGCGCTTGTAAGCGCTTTCGGCCTCTTCAAATTGACCGCGTTTTTTAAGCAGCAGCGCAAGATTGTTATGGGCATCGGCATGTTCCGGGGTGC
The DNA here is from genome assembly GCA_041161415.1 of Pseudomonadota bacterium. GTDB lineage: Bacteria > Pseudomonadota > Gammaproteobacteria > Burkholderiales > Rhodocyclaceae > JBEAUN01. The sequence continues at coordinate 8,382 of JBEAUN010000270.1, forward strand.
TGGCCAACACCGCCCGATAGGCTGATTCCGCCGCATCCCATTGTCCTTGTTGATGCAGGGCCACCGCTTGATTGAATGCGTCTCCCCCGTGCTGTGCGCTCATAGGCATGCCTAGGTCACGAATTCGTTGATCAAGGCCCGGTAGGCCGCCAGTGCATCGCGCAGGTGGTAGCGGTGAGCCACATGATCCCGGGCCGCCTTGCGAATATCCGCCATACGATTGGGCGATTGCGCGATTTCATCAACACGGTTGGCGATTTCCTTGGGCGAGAAAAAATCCACCAGCAAACCATTGCTGCGATCAGTGATCACTTCCTCGACAGGCGCTGTCTTGCTGCCGATCACCAAGCAGCCGGCCGCCATGGATTCCAGCATCGACCAGGACAACACGAAGGGATAGGTGAGATACACATGCGCCATCGAGACATGCAGCACTGACAGATACGTCTGATAGGGCACCACCCCGAGGAAATGCGTGCGCGCCGGGTCGATCTTCACTTGCTTCAACATGTAGGAGCGCCAGGTTTCCGGCGGCGGCAGACGACGCCCGTAACTCACATCATCACCGCCCACAATCAACACATGGCAATTGGGGCGACGGCGTTGAATCTCTTCGACGGCGCGCATGAAAATATGAAACCCGCGATAAGGCTCGAGATTGCGCGCGACATAGGTCACCACCTCATCGCCTGCTCTGAGCACACGACCATCGGGCAGCTCGATTTGCGGATTGGGCGGCGGGGCGAGGGCATCGACATTGATGCCCTCGTGGAGCACGCGAATTTTGGGCAGATACTCGGCAGGAAAGACACTGCGTTGCCACCGGGTGGGCGCGATGCCCAAGTCGCAGGCATTGATGTTGAGCAGATGAATGGTATTGCGCTGCCGAACACGCATGCGCGTTTCAAGCGGCACCGCGCTTAACGGAAACTCCGGATCAAAGCCGCAGTCGGCGCCTTCATAGCGGTAATAAAACTCGCAGAAGTGAATGAGCGGGACATCGGGCAGCGCATCCTTGACAAAAATCGACTCACCCCAGGCCGGATGGGCAAACACGATATCTGGCACAAAGCCATTTTTAGTCAGCAGCGACAAGCATTCGAGCACGCCCCGGCCGTTGAATAACGCATTGTCCAGCTCGCGCACAAAGGGGTTGTCGCTCTTGCCTTTGGGCTCGTCGTATTGGTAATTGGCCACCATCACACCCGGCAAACCCGGCGCATGTTTCTGGGCAATGGCGGCCACGCGAAAATCCGGCAGGGACAAAAGATGCTGGGACAAGCGACGGTATTGTCCTGGGTAATTCTGGTGGATGAAGAGCACATTCGTCATACCGTCATCTTCTTTTCCGTCAATGAAAGGGAGAATCGGTTTTCAACCTGTGCCAGGCCATCAGGGCCTCGCAGTTGTCATGCTCATCACGGGGTTTTGCACGGCTCCTCGACATTCACCCAGCCAGAGTCATAGGCCACATGCGGGGACCGCGGGTCGCAGGAGACACTGCGCAGGCTTCTGGAGCGCTTACCCTCCACGCACTCGCTGGCCAAATCACTCACCGCATTCATTTTCGCGCAGGTGCCGACCAGCACCGTGCGCTGCTTGCGCGATTCGAGTTCTTTGAGATGGATGCGAATCAGATCTGGCAAGGGGCTGCCGTCGGATTCTCTTTGGTTCTTGGAAGGTGGGAGCGCATCGTTTGGTTGCGCAAATACAGCAAGAGAGGAAAGCAGAGAAATCGCCACAACGGCAATGGACGCTATTGAAAGCGTCGTGCAAGCGTTGCGCTGCTGAAGCTCAAACCGGATAAGCCGCATATTGCCTCCGCCAGCATAAGCCATCTATGAGCATGGTCAGGCCACAGTGTGTTGCCTTTTGGGACGACACGTCAACTCTTTGCACCCCGGAGGGCCCCACTAAGCCTTAAGAAAACGAGCAGTTGCTATCCGGCTTGACGCTGGGCTATACCTCGAAGGGTGTACTTAAGCAGTTTTCCTGCGCCGACCGTCTTTGATGTTATCGGCTCCCTTCGGGTGAGATATGGCTGAAGAAGGGCAAAAAGAGGCACCCAAGCAACTTGCTGGTGGCGTCATAATCGCCCCCAAGGCAGGCGATGCGTTCCACGTTAACGTGGCGGCAGGGGATGTCGCGTCGGTCGAAATCACCGATGTGGATGTGCTGCTCATCACCAAGGATGGCAAACGCATCGTCTTGCCCGAAGGGGCGATGATGGCGACCGTTGGCGAGGCCGTCAGCATTCAATACGCCGGATCTACCGTAGCGGTGCCGCTGACCAAGGTCCTGTCGAAAGTCGGCAAAGTATTCACATCGGTCGAGTCTGCGCCGATGATGAACACCGCCATGTTGCAGGACACGAAGTCGTCGAAGCAGAGCACCTCCCAAACCAGCGCCACCTCGAGCCAGCCGACGGCTGAGTCTACCAGCGAGAATCTCGCGGCTGCCGCAAGTGAAGCCGCGGAGAGCGCGGCCCAACAGAAAATGCAGGCGGCTGCGGCGGCGGCCCGCGTGCTTTCAGAAAATGTCTCGGCACTACCCACCTCGGTGCCCAAGCCGCTCCCAGATGTGGCTAAATTCACCGAGCCACCCATTCCGCCGCCGCTCCCCCCCAAGCCGGTTGCGACACCAGGCACGCCCACTACCATACCCCTGTCTGCCCCACCCAATACCGGCGCTAGCGAAGGGGAGGGGAATGGCATTGGCTCGGTGCAGCTTTCCATGACAGTCGCCAATGTCACCCGTACCTGGGTGCCCGGCGATCCAATGTTTGGTAGCGGTGGTCGCGCCGACACCGGTTATGACGTACTGGTAAGAAACCCCGAAACAGCCAACCCACAGCGCACCACGCCGGCCGAGCTGATGAGCCCCGAGCTCTTCCGCACCACCGGCACCAGCGATGTACGCACTGGCAGCGGCAATGATTTCATCTATGCCGACTACGGCCAGCTATCGCCCGTCTTCCACCTTGAGGGCGGCAAAGGCACGCAACTGGATAGCAGCAAATATGTCGCCCAAGTGGTGGCCATCAATGGGGTCTTGAGCAATCTCAAGCTGTCAGGCCTGCCGGATGATATGTACATCCGCGAAGCCACGGATACCGGTAAGCGGGCGGCGGATGGCACACGCATCTGGAGCGTGGCCACGGGCGATTCAAAGACCTTGATGACTCTGATTTACCGCCCCTATGAAACGGATGCGGATAATCCGGTTCATTTTCAGACGAAATTGCGGCTGACGGGGAGCTATGTGCGCCCGGACACCCGTGTCACCGGCTTCCTTGAAAACGATGCGGGGGTACAAGAAGCCAAGGGCTTGGGGATCAAGGGGCTTGAATCCCATTACTACCTCATTGATTTCAGCATCGTTGATGTCACCGCTGACAATTATGTCGCGCTCTCCGCCAATGGGCCCAACAATATCGTCCTGCCAGCGCAAGGCGTGGGTAATGACGTGCAGGCAGGCGGCGGCAACGACACCATTGTCGGTGGCGCCGGCCACGACCTGATCGATGGCGGCGAGGGCAATGATCAGATTCGTGGCGCCGGCGGCAATGACACCCTGATCGGCGGCTTCGGCGACGACCTGCTCGATGGGGGCACAGGCAGCAACACCGCCGATTACAGCAGCGCCAGCGGCCGCATCTCAGTATCCTTGCAAACCGGTCGCGCAATTGGCACCGGCATCGGTGCCGACACCCTGATGTCGATTCAAAAAGTGATCGGTGGCCAGGGAAATGACACGCTCTCCGGCAATACGCTCCTCACCGATGCCGCCACCAATGTGACACTGGATGGCAGCGCGGGGGATGACTTCCTGAGCGGCGGTCGCGGCAATGATCTCCTCGACGGTGGCAACAGCGGCAATGGCTACGACACCGCGAGCTATGCCGGCACCACGGAAGCCGTAAAAATCACCCTCACCGGCCTGGGCGGCGGCAAGGTGGTCGGCACCCTGGCCGACGACCCGGCACAATCCACCGTCGGCACCGACACACTCACCAACATCGACGCGATCGTGGGTGGCAGCGGCGATGACACCTTTGCCGGGATGTTCGATGGCTATGCCCTCGACGGCCATCTGGGTAATGATGTGCTGGATTTTTCAGCTGAAGGCGCCGCGCTCACCATCGACCTCGCAGCAGGCCGCGTGGCTAATCAATCGGGCCAGATGACGGTGTCCGGATTCGAGCAGGTGCTGTCCGGGGAAGGTGCGGACTCCCTCTCCGGGGGCGATGTCAATGAATCTCTCTTTGGTGCAGGCGGCAATGACACGCTGATTGGTGGCAAAGGCGATGACACGCTCGATGGCGGTGCAAATACCGACTTGGCAAATTATTCAAGCCTGGGTGCCAGCGAAGCGCTGAGCGTCACGCTCACGGGCACCGGCTCCGCCACCGTGGTGGGCAGCGCCAATGGCCAAAGCTCTGACACCCTCGTCAACATCGAAAAGATTTCCGGTGGCGCGGGCAATGACACCTTCAGTGGACTGGGCAACGGCACCTCGCTGGATGGCGGCCTGGGGCTGGATGTGGCCGACTACAGCGCGCAAACCGTGGCCCTCACGATCGACCTTTCAAAAGGCTTTGCCACAGACAAGACCTCCACCGTCAGTTTGTTGAATATCGAAAATGTCAGCGGCGGCTCGTTGGGAGATGTGCTGGTCGGGGATGGAGTGGATAACCGCCTGGAAGGCGGCACCGGGTCAGACACACTGGTGGGTGCCGTCAGTGGCGCCGGGCCCACAGGCAACGATACGCTGGTCGGGGGCAGTGGCGCGCCCAATGAAGTCGATGTGGCCGATTATCGCCAAGTGTCATCCGCCATCACGATCTCAACCGATATCTTCGGCGTCACGGTGGCCGACGGAGCGGCAGTGCCCTTTGCCGATCGCGTCATCGGCACTGACACCTTGTTGCAAATCGAAAGCGTGCTGGCTGGCTCGGGCAATGACACCTTCCTCGGGGTGACCAATCTTTACTCGATCGATGGCAGCGGCGGCTTTGACAGCCTTGACTTGAGCGGCGTGAATATTTCGACCACGGTCGATTTGTCGTTGCAAAACGGCTACGCGAAATATGGCATTGGCAAGTCTTTCACCAGTGCAGGCATCAGCAATATCGAACGGGTGCTAGGCAGCGCGCAGGACGACTGGTTTTCCGGCGACAAGAATTCGAATCTCTTCGAAGGTGGTGGCGGCACGGACACCATCGATCTGAGTAGCACTACCAATGGCGTCACGGTCAATCTGAAGAGCCAGTTTGCCCGCGGTAACGATGTGGGCAATGACACCCTGATCGGCATTTCGAATGTGGTGGGGGGCACGGGCGATGATCTCATCATCAGCACCGCCGGAGACCACACCTTGGCTGGCGGCGAGGGTGTCGACACCATCGACTACACCGCGCTAGATACGCGCTATGCCATTTCGGCAGACCTCAACAACAACAGCATTCGTGTCACCTTCAACAGCAGCAGCTTTGCGACCGATTCGCTGGCCGGGGTTGAAGTGATTGTGGGCGCCAAGGGCGATGACACTTTCTCCGGTCTCACCAATTACACGCTCGATGGCGGTGCGGGTCTCGCGAACACGGTCGATTACACCGGCGCGACCGGCATCCTGGATGTGACTCTGTCCGACGGCGACAGAGAAGGCTCAATGTCGTACAACCGCGACGCCTCCTCGCAAGTGCTCAAGCGCATTCAAAACGTGGTGGGCGGCAGCGGCAGCGACACCATCTCGGGCAATAGCGATGCCAACCTCATCAAGGGCGGCGACGGCAACAATATTTTGTCCGGCGGCGCGGGCAATGACACCCTCATCGGCGGCATCAACAATGACACGCTCTCCGGCGGCACTGGCAACGACACCCTCGATGGCGGTGGTGGCCCGGGCATCAACACCGCGGATTATTCCTCCGCGCTTTTGGGGGTCTCCGCCAACCTGATCAAAGGCACCGCCACCGGGCTCGATATCGGCGCTGACACGCTGATCAAAATCCACAACGTGACGGGCGGCAACGCCGGCGACACGTTTGTCGGCGATGCGGCAGACAATCTTTTCGATGGCCGTAGCAGCATCGATGTAGCCGATTATTCGGGCGCCGCCAGTGCGATTACCGCCACCTTGATCGAGACGGGTTCAGCTACTGTGTCGGCAACGGGACAAGGCACCGACACTTTGCTCTCGCTTGAAAAAATCATCGGCAGCAACAACGCCGATGACACCTTCCGCGGATTGGCAGATGGCTTCCTGGTCGATGGCTTCGGCGGGGGGCATGACCAGCTCGATCTCTCCAGCGTCACCACCGCGCTGACGGTGGATCTGGCCGCAGGCCAAGCTGTGACATCAGCCGGCATCGTGCGCCAGACCATGGTGCTGGCCAATCTCGAGGAAGTCATCGGCGGCACCAGCAAAGACATTCTGCGCGGCGGCGATGGCAACGAGACGCTCTACGGTGGCGGCGGCAACGACACGCTCTATGGCGGCGCGGGCAACAACCTTCTGGATGGCGGCACGGGCATCAACGTGGCCGATTACAGCGGCGAACACGCCGGCTTGTCAGCGTCTTTGAATGACGCTGGCCTGATCGGCGCTGGCGGTGGCGACAAGATCAGCACCAGCAGCGGCATCGATACCCTGCGCTCGATTTCGGTGATCCTGGGCAGCCTGGGCAATGACACCTTCAGCGGCTTCCGCGCTGGCGAAACCCTGGACGGTGGCTTTGGCTCACAGGATTGGATGACCTTCGGCTCGGTGACCAATTCAGCAGTCTCCATCAGTGTCAATCTGGTGGATACCAATGCTGGCTTTGTCACGCGTAGCGACCAGCCCGGCGTGTCGATGACGCTGCGCAATATCGAATTTGCCACTGGCGGCAGCGGCAATGACACTTTCGCCGGCAGCACAGCGCCGAATTCCTTTGATGGCGGAAGCGGCATTGACACCATCGATTACTCTGCCGCCGTCAATGCAGTCACCGTCAATCTTTCCAGTGTCGAGGCCTCCGAAATCACCGAAGGCCGCGCGACGGGCTTGGGCGCGGCCTCTGCCGGGATGGCGGACTCTCTGATCAGCATCGAAAATGTGGTGGCCAACACCGCCTTCGATAACTATCTGGCAGGGGGCCAAGCGAATGTCGCCAATCTGCTGGATGCCAGCGGCGGCTCGGGGAACGACACGCTCGATGGCGGCGTTGGTAATGACACGCTGCTGGGCGGTGCGGGCATTGATTTGCTCATTGGCGGTGCAGGCGCAGATTCGTTAGACGGCGGCACCGGGCAAGACACCGCAAGTTACTCAGGACAAAGCGCCCCGATCAGCGTGAGTTTTGTCACCAGCACGATACAAGTCACCACCAAATCCGACGGTGCGATCGACACCCTCACCTCGATCGAATCGATTGTCGGTACCAGCGGCAATGACACCTTTGCCGGCATCACCCATGGCATCACGCTCGATGGTGCGGCCGGTAAGAATGTGCTCGATCTGAAAACCTGGGGTGAGAGCCTCACGGTGGATCTCACCACCTCCAGTGGCACGGTCATCGACACCCTGGGGGTGTCTGCCGTGGTCAAGGGGATCACCACGGTTTATGGCAGCGATCATGGGGATCGACTCACCGGCTCTGCGCAAAGCGATTTCATCCAGGGCGGCGTGCTGGAGGACTCCCTGACCGGCGGCGCGGGGAATGACACCCTGGCCGGCGGCGGCGGACAAGACACCTTCATCGGCTGGAGCGCCTCGGGCGGCGGCGTCGGCAATGACGTGTATTACGGCAACCTGGGCCCGGATGAAGTCTCCAGCGGCACCGACATGATTGATTACAGCGGCACGCAGTCGTCGCTGAATGCCAGCTTGCGGACGCATACAGTCAGTGTCGTCGGCATTGATGACGGGGTAGGACAAGATCTCGTCTATGGCATCGCCAATCTGACAGGCGGGGCAGGCAACGACACCATCGAAGGCGATGACGGCGACAACTGGCTCGACGGGGGCGCTGGCAACAATGTGCTGGACATGAGCCAGGCCACCGTCAATCTGAGCTTGAAGCTTGCCTCGATCGCGACAGCCGGCGCCTGGGATACCGTGACGGGGCTGGGCACTGACCGCTTCCGCAATTTCCAGGGTATCTTCGCCGGCAGCGGCACTGACACCCTCATCGGCAATGAAGCCGCGAATTACTTCAAGGGCGGCGCGGGTGACGACACCCTGACCGGCAACGGCGGCGATGACACGCTGGTCGGCGAAGCCGGCAATGACAGCATCACGGGCGGCGAAGGCCGTGACAGCCTGGTCGGCGGCGAAGGCGACGACACCTTCGATGGCGGTATCGGTGCAGACTTCATCGACGGCGGAAGCCAAGCCGACAAAACTGCCGGCCAGGATGTGGTGGATTATTCCTCCGGCAGCTATGCCGGGGGCGGCATATTCAAAGGCATCAGCTTTAGTTACGCCAATGGCGTCTATGCCGTGGATGACAAGTCGCATCCCGGCGAGATCGACACCTTGGCCGGCATCGAGGTCATCATCGGCTCGCAGGGGGACGACACCTTCAGTGGCTGGTTGAATGGCATGACCTACGACGGCAATCTGGGCAACAACTCCGTCATTTATTCAGTCGGCAACAGCACCAGCCTCACCGTCAATCTCTATCAAGGCAAGGCCAACGATAACTTCGGCAACAGCCAGATCTTGTTCAACATTCAGAATGTCACGGGCGGTGCGGGCAGCGACTCGCTGATCGGCAATGCCGCTTCGAACGTTCTGGATGGCAGCGGTGGCAATGATGTCTTCATCACGGGCGATGAATACGGTGTGGCCAACGACACGCTGATTGGTGGGCTGGGCGTCAATAGCGCGGATTACAGCGCCATCAATACCAATCTTTTGTTGCAGCAATTCTCCACCTCAAGCCAGGTCACCGGCGCGGGCGTGGCGATAAGCGCGGATGTGCTCTACAACATCCAGGTCTTCACCGCAGGCAGCGGCAACGACACCCTCGAAGGCGGCCCCGCCAATGACACCCTGGATGGTGGCAGTGGCACCAACTGGGTAACGTATGTCAACAACCCCGGTGCCGTCAGCGTCAATCTGGATGCGGGTTCTGCGAGAAATGGCTATGGCTTTCTGGATACGCTGCTGCGCATCCAGAATGCACAAGGCTCAGCCTATGACGACACCCTGGTCGGCGCGGGTGGCACGGTCATCTCCACCTTGCGAGGGGGCGCCGGGGACGACATTTACTACGGCGGGAATGGCTCCATCTACGCACAGGACACCGTCTCGGGCAGCGACACCGTGCTCTACAACCAGGGCATCGCCAGCGCGATCACGTTCACCCTGGGCTCTAACTTCGCCAAAGCGATCTTCAGTGCGTACCTGGACACCCTGACGGGCATCGAATCCTACAAGGCTTACCAGACCGGCTCTGCTGATGACACCTTCCTCGGCTTTCAAGGCAATGCGAGTCTCGATGGCGGTGGGGGTTTTGCAAACCGGGTGGATTTATCCAACACCTTTGATGGCTCATTCAACCCAACCGCACAAGCCGGCGCCATCGAATTCCGTCTTAATCAAACCGGGGGCTATGCCAAGATCGGCAGCGCTTCGATGTCGATTTCGAATGTCCAGCAAGCGGTCGGCGGCATTGGCAACGACACCTTCATCAGCGTCAATGACGCCCTGGATAATCGCTTTGACGGCGGCGTCGATGGCACTGACCGGGTTGATTACAGCTCAGCGATTCGCACCGTTTCGGTGAATCTATCGCAGAGTATCGCCTATGGTCTGGACGTAGGCTCAGATGCACTCGTCAGCATCGAAGTGGCCCGAGGCGGCACGGGCGATGACCTCTTCACCGGCAATGCGGTGATCACCCTCTCTGGCGGCGCCATCAACACCACACTCGATGGCGCCGGTGGGTTTGATACTGCCAATTATGTGGCGGCCACGCAGGGCTTGGTGGTCACACTCACCGCGCCGGGGCAGGCCTCAATAGCGCTGCAGAGCACCGACTCGCTGATCAACATCGAGAAGATCATCGGCGGCAGCAGCAACGAAACCTTCAATGGCTTTGCCAATGGCTTTAATCTCGATGGTGGCGGCGGCATCAAGGATTATCTCGATCTCTCCTCGATCAAGACCAACATCATCGCTGATGTGGTGCAAGGCACGGTGACCACCGGCGGTCAGACCATGACCGTTTCCAGCATCGAGCACATCCTCGCCGGCTCTGGCGACGACAGCCTGGTGGGTGCAGCGAATTACAAGCTGATGGGCGGCGCAGGCAATGACACGCTCACGGGTGGTGCTGGCAACAATACCCTCGATGGCGGCTTGGGCAATGACATCGTGCTGGCCGGCACCAAGGGCGGCAACCTTCTCATCGGCGGGCCCGCGGCAGGTGACAGCGGCACCGACACCGCAAGTTATTCCGTGGTCACGAACCCGCTGACCATCGCACTCGGGCTTTCTGCCCCCTCGGACGCCCCGGCGGGCTATGCCAGCTACACCGCGGTCAATGGCGGGCTGAGTTATGGCGTGGATTCGGTGTATGGCTTCGAGAAGGTGATCGGCGGCCAAGGTAATGACACCGTCACCGGTGTGCAACAAAACATTTCCCTGGATGGCTCAGGCGGCACCGACTTGATCGACCTGCGCGGGCTCGGCGCAAACCGCCTCAAGGTGGATTTCAACGCCGGGCAAATTCAGAGCTTCGATGGCACGACCTACACGCCGCAACAAAGCGTGGTCAATTTCGAAAACGCCATCGGCGGCAGCGGCCAGGATACCTTCATCGGCCAGAATTCCGGTGTCATTAACAACAGCTTCGATGGCGGCGCCGGCACCAACGAAAAAGACACCATCGATTATTCCAACATCGCTGCTTCGATTTCCGTCGATTTGTCGCTGAATAAAGCGACCGGCAATCAGATCGGCACCGACATTCTGCTCAACATCGAAAATGTCATCGGCGGCTCGGCCGCTGACACGCTGGTCGGCAATGACGCCGGCAATCTGCTGCAAGGCGGCGCGGGGGACGATGTGCTGCGCGGCGGCGCGGGGCTCGATACGCTCGATGGCGGTGACAACCTCGACACCGCGACCTACGCCGGGTTGCAGCGCGCCATCACGGTTGAGTTGTACGCGCAATCTGCGATTGTGCGCGGCGCGGATATCAGCACCGACACACTGCTCTCAATCGAAAGCATCGTCGGCAGCGCCCAGGATGACACCTTCAAAGGCTACCAGGCCGACTACAACCTCGATGGCGGCGGCCCCTTCGGCGGCACTGCTGATCTGATTGACCTCAGCCAAATTGGCGCCTCAACCAATCTCACCATCGATTTGTCGCAGACCACGGGCAGCGTGAAAAATGGCGCCAGCTCGATGGGCTTGTTCTACATCGAGAACGCCATCGGCGGGGCTGGCAACGATGTCTTCTTCCTGGATTCCGCGGCCAATAACATCGATGGTGGCAGCGGCACCAACACCGTGGATTTCTCGCTCCTGTCCAGTGGCAGCGGCGTCTCGGTGGATCTGGCCACCGGGCGCGCAGCCGAGTCCGGTGGTAATGTCGACACACTGGCAAGCATTCAAAATGTCATCGGCAGCAAATACACCGACACCCTGATCGGCGGCGCAGACAACAACCTGCTCACCGGGCTGGCCGGCAATGACACCTTCTCCGACATCTCCGGTGGCGATGACACCTTCGATGGCGGCTCGAATACTGACACCATCACCTACGCCGGCTTCAATTCAGCCGGGCTCACTGTCAATGTCTTGTCAGCTTCGTCAGCGAATGTCATCAGCAGCAACCCCCGCATCGGCAGCGACGCGTTGGTGTCGATCGAGAAAATCATCGGCAGTGACACCGGCGATCTTTTCACTGGCACCATCGCCGCCAACTTAACCCTCGATGGCGGGGGCGGCACCGATGTGCTCGATTATTCAAGCGGACCGGTGTCGAGCAATTCACTGACGGTGAATCTGGATGCGGGCACCGTCAATGACTCCGGCATCATTCTCAAAATCGCCAGCTTCGAAAAGATTCGCACCGGCTCGGGCAACGACAGCCTGATCAGCAACAACCTAGGTTACTGGCTCGATGCGGGCACCGGCTCGAATGTGGTGGATTACAGCAGCGCGGTGGGCAGCAACAACGCGCTCTCAGTGCTGCTGGGCACGACCACCACCACGGTCGATGGCCAAGCCTCGGATGCGGGCATCGACACCCTGATCGGCATTCAGAAGATCATTGGTGGCGCAGGGGAAGACACCTATATCGGCCTCGTTTCGGGCTACACGCTGGATGGTGGCATCGGCGCAGACTGGGCGGATTATTCAGGCCAGACGAGCAACACCAAGACCATCACGGTGGATATGCTGAACCCAGCCAACACCACTGTGAAGCTCGACGGCACGCTGGTTCAGACGCTCTCCAGTGTCGAAAATCTGGTGCTGGGCGCGGGCGATGATTCGGTGATCGGGCAGATTGCCACATCGGGCATCTCGCACTACATCATCGCAGG
>JBEAUN010000304.1:0-9313 GCA_041161415.1 Pseudomonadota bacterium
GTCGTGCATGTCTTGCAGTAATTGATCAAGCGCTTCGGTGTGGAAGCATTCGACTTCGCGGCTGCGTTGAAGCAGCCGCGCATCGCCCATTTTCAAGACATCACGAATCATTCAGCAAGACACACAAAGATGCTCCAGCACGCGGCGCACCCGACCCATCGCGCCTTGCAAGACGGCTTCGATCGAATCGAATTCCACCTTGTGCTGAGAATCCGCGCGGCCGGCGGCATAGTTGGCCACCACATTGATCGCGGCATAAGGCAGCTCAAGCTCGCGGGCGAGCGAGGCTTCTGGCATGCCGGTCATGCCCACCACATCGCAGCCATCGCGTGCCAAGCGATTGATCTCGGCGCGGGTTTCAAGCCGCGGGCCTTGGGTGGCGCCGTAGGTGCCACCGATATGCGCGCTCTCGCCGGCGCCCACGGTGGCGGCGATCAATTTCTGGCGCAAGACTTCGTCATAGGGCTCGGTGAAATCGATATGCACCACCGGGCGGTCGAGGCCTTCGTGAAAGGTAGTGGCGCGGTCATGGGTGTAATCAATCACCTGATCCGGGATGAGCAGATCGCCCGGCTTGATATCCGGCCGAATCGCGCCCACTGAGGCCACCGACACCACTCGCGTGGCTTTGGCTTCCCACAGCGCCCAAAGATTGGCGCGGTAATTCACCTTATGCGGCGGGATGGTGTGGCCATAGCCGTGTCGCGCGATAAACACCACCGGGTGATTGGCAATATTGCCAAAGATCAGCGCACCGGAAGGCTCACCCCACGGCGTGCGGACAAATTCGCGCCGGGTGAGATCCAGATTCGCCAGCTTGGTGAGTCCACTACCGCCAATGATTGCGAGCATGATGTGTCTCCCTGTGACTTTTTAGTTGTATGTCACAGGATGCCCGAGGTGGGGCGTAGTTACAACCATGTCATGACGTCATTGTCATGAAGACAGCGCGACGCCCCCGCCCTAGCCCTCACCCACCGCTGCTTCGTGGCAGGCTTCAAGATGCTGGGCCACCAAGGACACCAGCGTCTCATCCACCTCGCGGGCGGCCGCCATGCGTTTCAGCTCAGCGAGAATCGCCTGCGGTGGCATTGGTCCCCGATAGGGCCTCTTCTGGGCCAGCGCTTGATAGACATCGGACACCTTGATGATCGCCGCTTCCTCGCAGATTTCCTCGGCGGTGAGGCGGAATGGATAGCCCTTACCGGACGGGCACTCGTGATGCAACGCGGCCCAGCGCGCAAGCTCGTCAAAGCCGCCCACTTGGCGCAGGATTTGATAGGTGGCGAAGCTGTGTTTTTTGATGATTGCCCGCTCGGCAGGTGACAACGCGCGCGGGCTTTCCAGGACCGCATCGGGCACCTGAAGCTTGCCGATGTCATGCAGCAGCGCGGCGATTTCGATCTTGGCCAGATGCTCGCCTTCAAACCCGCGCAATTCGCCCAGGAGCCGCGCAAGGCGCGCCACGCCGATCGAGTGCTGTGCGGTGAAGTGTGATTTGCCATCAACAATCGTGGCGATCAGCCGAGCGAAGGCGCGCAATTCGTCGAGCGTGCCAACGAGCGGTCTACTCGCCGCCTCCATGTCCTGCATGTATTGCGGAATGTAAGCCACATCCAGCAGCAACCAAAATGCCTCCGGGCGCGAGGCAGCCAAAAAAGCATCGACCACATCCGGCGAAAACTGCCGACCCCGGCCCGCGCTGATGCGGCTGCGAATCGCATCGACATGCAACAGCAAAGACTCATCGCGATAATGCCCGCTGCAAAGCGCATCGACTCGATCAGACAAATGCACGAGGCTGGTGATGGCCGCCTCCTCGGCACGCAGGTTTTCAGCAGGGAGTGCAGCCCAATCGGTGTGGTGATTCAGCACGATGGACGAGAGGCTGGCGAGCGGCGGAAATTGCGACAGCGCAGCTGCTCCGCGCTGACAGTGCGAGGAAAAATCCACGCCGTTTTCTTCGCCGGTGATCAGCGTGTGTTCGACCGTGGAGGACACGCCGCAGTCGTGGAGCAAGCCGGCTTCGAACACCTGCCGCAAGCGCGGCGCGGCAAGCCCCATGCGCCGGCCGACCTCCACCGATATGATCCCCACTCGCCGGCCGTGATAGACATCCGTCACGCCCACCAGATCGACTGCGCGGGACAGCGTTTGCACCATGTGATGGATGCTGATCTGCATGTTCGCCCCCAGGCCAAAAGGCGATTCTTATCCGCTTGCGCCTTGGGCGTTGTGACAAGCGCCACATCACGCTTGCCATGCAATCGGCGACGATAGGGCTCGACCGGGAGTCCTCGACATGATGCTTGGCGTTGCTTTTTTGATGGCTGTCACAGCTGCTCAGGGTTTGAGCGAGGTGAGCGATGAGGAATTGAAGCAGCGCTTCATGGCCTGCGACGAAGCCAACACCCAAGGCGCGATGGATGACGTCGATGCCATGATCTGCTCGACGATTTATGAATCGCTGAAGGAGCGCGTGTTTGCCGGCAGCAGCCAGGCGCTCCTTCAGTGGTGGCAGGAAGAAAAAACCCGTCGAGCCAAAAGGCCCTGAGGCGGCTAAAACATCACCCCGCCGCACAGCAAGCGCGACATATTCGCTGCCACCTGGCGCGCTGTGGTGTGGCCGCCATGACCATCGGCCACGCCTATCACCACCGCGCCGCTGCCGTAGCCGGGCACATTCGGGATCTCGGTCACCATCGCGGTGATGTTGTCGTGGCTGTGTTGATAGGCATGGGTGATGAGGTGTTCCGCCAGATGGTCATCATTGCCCGCTTTCAACGTGCGGCGGAAACAATCCGCCAGCCACCGCTGCGCGAGCTCAAAATCCTGCGAGGGCACTTCAGTCAGACCATCGCAAGACACCACCAGAAATACCCGATCCTGATGCGAAAGGCCAGGCAGTCTCTCGGCGAGATTGATCTGGGTGATATGCGGCTGACGCCCCAGCGCCCAATCATAATCGCGATCACCAAAAGCGCGGGACACCGACAAGCTGCCGCCATCGGGGATCAGGATTCGACCGCGCCGTGTCACATCCTCCATTGACAGCCATTTTTTGAGCTTCTTTTCATCGACCAGCGGGTTGTTTTCAAGGCGCAGACATTCCACCGTGTGGCAGTATTCCACCCGCGCTTTTTCGACTGAATCATGGGTGTTGTGGCTGCGCAGAAGGCTTTGAAAATGCACATCCCCCGTTTCGCCAGACAGCACAAAGAGCATCGCCGGAGAATCACCCAAATGCGCCAGCGTGATGCGCCGATCCACACCCACCACTGCCACGGTGCAGGTGGCGCCGCAGTCATTGTTCCGCGTGATGCGATCGGTGTCGCGGAAGGCGTCCAGCAGCGCATTGCGCGGGTCATTGCGTACGGGGTCAAAGCGGCCCACGAAAAACGCATCCTCATGCTCGCGGCGAAAACCGCGCGTATCCGCGATCTCCACTCGAAAACCCGCGATCTCGTGAACCTCACGATGATCGGGTGCCCGAAGACGCGGCGCATGCGGCCTGAAAGCCGAACCCGAGGCCGAAGACGGCAAACGAGAGAACCCGGGCCACCGATTGGGCTCGCTGGGCGGCAGAGCGTCAGGAGTACGGGCAGCGTGAGCGGAGGCCATTGGGCGCAGGGCAAGCGGGGTCATGATGGTTAAACTTTTTCTTGAAGGTAATTTAAAAAGTGCCAATTAGCTCGGCAGGGTTGGGTAAAAATGAGGCGAAGATTTTTGGGCAGCCGTGGTGCGTATGTCAATCGCGAAAGACCCTTAAGGTTTGAGTCAGAACTCGGGGGCGGGAACCCGTTTTGGCAATCTGCCACACAGGCGCACTTTGTTAGTTCGGGAGCCTGTCATGAAACCATCTTTTCACACCACCCCCCCCCAAAAAAACACGTTGCCAGGATTGGCACAGCAATCCAATCCAAGGCCCTCGGCAAAGCCTGACGATGCCAATCCTCAAAGCGCGTATCCTGCCGCAATGCAGAGCCAAGGTTCCACCATGGAACACCTCGTCAGAGGGACTTCAAACCTTCGCTGGCAGGAAAAACTCACCGCACCTACAAAGCCCACCCCAACCCGGTCAGGGACCGAAATTCCCCCTGAAAAGCGACTGTATCTCGCTGCTCAGAGCGGCGATATGCAGGAGATTACGTCGCTGCTTGCAATCCCCGGCATTAACGTGAATAAATCGTTTGGCGCAGGTGACACAGCCCTTCATGCCGCCGCATCGGCTGGCCACGTGGAGGTCGTCCAGGCGCTTCTTGGGGTCGATGGCATCCTCCCGAATAAATCGTGGGCCACGGCCGACACGCCACTCCACTCCGCCGCGCGAAATGGCCACGCAGAAGTTCTCAAGGAACTGCTGGCAGTCAAATCAATGGACCCGAACAAAATCAATGAGGCGGGCGAGACGCCATTCTATCTGGCCGCCAAGCACGGCCACGAGGAGGCGGTTCAGACCCTGCTGAATAGCAACAGGGTCGATGTGAATAAAGCCGACTCTCGTGGTATGACGCCGCTTTCTGCGTCCACGCGGAACGGGCAGACTGAAGTCGTGTTGATCATGCTTCAAGCGAAGGGCATAAAAGCGCACTTGGCACCTTATGCGAGCGCCACCCCACTTTATATCGCTGCCAGAAATGGCCACACCGATATCTTTAATGCGCTCGTTGGAGGAAAGCACCTGGATGTGATCAGGTACGCGGGGAGTGGCATGTACGCCGAAGGGATTGGAAGGGGTGGCCCCAAGACCATGCTCTATACCGCGGCGGCGAGTGGTCACACGGAAGTCGTCAAAGCGATGCTCAGCATTGAAGGCCTCGATCCAAACATTCCCTGTGTCAGTCATACCATCGGTGACACGCCAGTCACAAAATCTCCGCTGGAAATCGCCGCCGCCAACGGCCATCTTGAAGTCGTTGTTGCACTACTGACTTCGAAGACAATCAAACTGAGCAGACCCAGCTTGCTGGACGAATCTTTGTCGGATTGTGCTCGACGCAACGGCCACGAAGAGATCGCCGCCATCTTGGACGCTTACCAGATGTCCCTCAAACAGCGTCCGAAGGGTCTTGGGAAACTCGGTGGTTTATTCCACAACCGCAGCCAGCCGGATCAGAATCAAGCAGGGTATGAGCGCCTGGCTGACCGATGATTTTGAACCCAAATTCGTTAAGCAACCACCTGCCCCCTTTCCTGCGTGTCATCACGCAGAAGGGGCAGGTCTGTTACGGTCTGGTGTGCCAGTGCTCGGCATTCAGTGCGCAAAACAAAGACAATCGCTAGCCCACCTCAGGCCCTGGCGCAAAGGCCAAGCGTTGTGTGCCTTCAAGCAGGCCAGGGTTGTTGAGCACCTGATTGATCATCTTCGGCACTTCGCGAACCCACTCGCCCCAGTTATGCTCGGGATGTTTGGTGTTCGCGACGCCGTTATCGGCAATATCATGCAACCCCATCGCCCCAGCACGATGCCCCGCCAGAAAAGCCTCGAAGGAGGTGGGACGAATACTCGCCGGTAGTTGATTGCCAATGGCCCCGTAGGATTCGAGCATGGTGAAAGCCACGGTGACTTCATCGTTGAAGCTGGGGTTGTTGGTATTGATATGCGCGCCCTTGGCGTTGAGCTCATTGGCGATATTCATGAAGCCATGCCGTTGCAGATTCATCACCCCAACATTGCCGTTGCTGTAATCCGTTTTGGTGACACCATCGTCGGTCTCGATCATCAGCAGCGTGACCAGGGTTGCAATCCGCGCGGGGCTTTCTCCGAGTTCCTCACCAATCCGGGCGATCTCTCTTTTCCGGGCTGCCAGCTCCGGCTTGCCGGTGTCATAGGTGGACATGGTTGCAGAGCCGGCGCCCTGCAAGGCGGACTGCAAACCACACCAGCTATCACTTTCGGAGAACCGCCAAGGATCTCTGGCGCCCGATTCCGCTGAGGCCTTTGGCTCGCGCGTGCGAGCAGAAGGCGCGTCCTGTTTGCTTGTGGGGGCCTTGTCAGTCACTTCGAGGCCGTAGCTACTGTGTTTGGCGGAATCAGAAATTACCCGTGTTTCAGCCCCGCCGTTCGCCTCTGAAAGGAGGCTTTTGTAACGCGCCATAAATGACCAATCGAAGTTTGGGTTTTGAACCATCGATGCGGCGATGGTCGTCGCACCTTGGTCGGTGCCGAAGTCTTTTCGGGTCAGTGCTGTTTGCACTTCGTCGCGGGCGATCAAGCCGTTGTGGTTCGTGTCAATTTCGGCACCGTATCGGTCTATCAAGCTATCAAGCGTGGCTGTCGTGCGGGTCAAAGGGCTAAGCGATGTCATGTCAATCAATCCTGGTTTGAAAACAAAAATCACCACATGGTGTGGTAGCGTTTTTCAGAGCGGCAGTTCCACTCAGTGCGCGTGAATTCCGCGCACAAACGTGAAAAATTTCACACATGACTTGCTTGCTATCGATGAAGGGTCCGCCGTCAGCGCGGGGAATTGGCGCGGGCCGAAATACATAACCCCGTTCGTTCTGAGCGAGGTCGCTGGAAACACCCGCTCACACAACAGGGCGGATGGGCTACCAATCGGACATGATGCATCGCCCAACCATGAAAGCCGTGGGCGCGCAGCGCAACCTCGGCTCGAGGCCTGCCGGTCTTCGAGAATCATCACCACAGGATTGGCGCTCAGGGCCGTCTTTGACAGATCGCGCACCGTCCCCGCACGCAGCCGCCACAGTCATTTACAAGACCATTGACCGCCCCCCCCAAAACCCTGCAATTATGCATATTGCATCTATCCAGCCAAAGGATGGCCCCATGACTAGACCCAAGGTCGGCGCGGTTGTTGGCGTGTCATTGTGTGTTTGGATCAGCGGCTGCGCCAGTGTGGCGCCGGAGCCGCTATTGCATGAGGAGCTCGCAGCCCAGACTGCGGCTGATCGTCACAGCGCGGCCACCGCGCCGCCGATTGCCGGTGTGCTGACGCTGGAGGAAGCGCTGGCCCGCGCGCTGAAATTCAATCTCGATCGCCGCGCGCGGATGCTGGAAGAAGCACTCGCCATCGGCCAGCTGGATGTCAGCCGCCTGGATATGTTGCCCAAGCTGTTGGCCAATGCCGGCTACACCTCGCGCAATAACGACCGCATCAGCCAAAGCCGCGATTCGGAAACGGGGGCGGCCTCCACTTCCCGCTTCATTTCGCAAGAACGCGCCCATACCGAATCCGGCCTTGCTTTGTCGTGGAATATGCTGGATGTGAGCCTGGGGTATTACAACGCAAAGAGCCAGGCAGACCGGGTGTTGATCGCCACAGAGCGTCGGCGCCGGGCGATGCATGCTTTGATGGCCGATGTGCGCACAGCCTACTGGCGGGCGTATAGCGCGCAAAAGCTGCGTGGTGAGATCAACGAGGCGCGCCAGGCAGCACGCGCGGCGCTTGAAGATTCGCGCAAATCCGAAACTGAGCGGCTGCGCAATCCGCTGGATGCGCTGCGCTATCAGCGGCAGTTGCTGGAAAATCTGCGCCTCCTGGAATCCGTGGAGCAGGAGCTCTCGCGCGGGCAGAAGGAGCTCGCCTCGCTCATCAATGCACCGCTCAATGAGAGCTTCACGCTGGCACCGCCCGCGGCCAAGCAGGCGGATGATCTCATCGCCTTGCCGATCGAAAAGCTGGAAGAAATGGCGCTTGCCCAGAACGCGGAGCTTCGCGAGGCGCATTACAACGCCCGCATCGCACGTGATGAAACGCGCCGCACTCTCTCGCGGCTTTTCCCTGGGGTGAGCTTTGGCTACGGCCTGCACTATGACACCGACAACTATCTCGTGAATAACCGCTGGAATGAAGTCGGTATGCAGTTGTCATTCAATCTTTTCAACCTCTTCACCGGCCCTGCGCAGATGCGCTTGGCGGATGCCGGGGTGGCGCTCGCTGATCAGCGGCGGGTGGCGATGCAAATGGCTGTGCTCACCCAAGTGCACCTGGCCCGCCTCACGCTGGCGGCAGCGCGCGGTCAATTGGCGCATGCAGAAGATATCGCTGAAGTCGATCGTAAAATCCGCGAGCATCTTGGCAATCGCGAGCAGACAGCGGCGAGCGGCAAGCTTGAGCGTATCAGCGCGCAGACTTCTCATATCCTGAGTCTGCTGCGCCGCGATCAAGCGATGTCCGAGCTGCAAGCGGCCAGCGGGCGGCTCTCTGCCGCGCTGGGGGCGGAGCCTGCGATTGGTAGCGTGGATGACCTGAGCCTCGAGGCGCTCACCCGCCAAGTGGCGGATTTTGATACTTCAACCGGGCCCGCGAAGGCCGCGCAGTGAGGCTCAATACCCAAAAGCACAGCGCTTTGCTAGCCAGCCTGCTTTTGGCTGGCGCAGCCGGGGCCGCCTCGCCGGGGGCGGCCAAAGCCCCTGCCCCGGCGCTTGAAATCCGCGCGCAGCTTTTGCCTAAACGTTACACCACGCTTGCCGCGGAAATCAGCGCGCGGCTTTTTAAACTGCATGTGAGCGAAGGCGGCCGCTTTCGCGCCGGCGATGCGCTGGTGAGCTTCGATTGTGCCTTGCAGCGGGCCCAGCTTGAGAAGGCACTCGCCGAGCAAAGCGGCGCGGAAACGACGCTTGCCACCAACAAGCGCTTGCAGGAGCTTAATTCCATCGGGCAGGCGGAATATGCGCTCTCAGCCTCCGCGCTGGAAAAGGCCCGCGCCGAGACGCAATCGGCCCGGGCGGTGGTGTCGAAATGTGCGATCACCGCACCCTTTCCTGGCCGCGTGGCGGAATACAAGGTGCGCGAGCAGCAGTTTGTCCAGCCCGGCCAGCCGCTCGTCGATATCCTCGATGACACCACGCTGGAGCTTGAATTTTTGGTGCCCATCGCTGTGGCTGATGGGGCTTAAAACCGGACAGCGTTTTGAGGTAAAAATCGACGAGACCGGCAAGAGCTATCCGGCTCACATCACCCGCATCGGAGCGCGCATCGACCCGGTGAGTCAGTCAGTGAAAATCGTCGCGGCGATCGACAATAAATATCCAGAATTGATTGCGGGGATGAGCGGTCAGGTGTTGCTCTCCGCCCCGACTCTAAAATGACGGGAAAAACCACACAAAAAGTGCCTCAATAAAAAGCTCGACGGGAGATTCAGCGGCCAACCCGCGTGCATGACTGCACGCAGAAAAGGGAGGTTGTGATGTCTGATCATGACAAACGCAAGCTTGGCCCCCACGCCAAGCCCGCCCCGATGGCGCTTGAGTATCGTTTTATGTTCGATGGCGCCCTGCCTGCGGCGCTGACGCCCGACCAGACCGATCACCCCGATCAGCCCAAAGACACCGCGGACCACGACA
>JBEAUN010000307.1:0-10298 GCA_041161415.1 Pseudomonadota bacterium
GCCCATGAGGCGGGCGAAGCTGTCGACAATCAGGGCGAGGCGCTCGGTTGGTCCGGCGGGTGGGGCGGGGTGGGTGGTTGGGGGCATGGCAGCGGTAAGGTGCGTAACGCGTTGTTGGCTACGAGGCATAACGCGTGCGTAACAAGTTACGCACCCTACTCCGTGGGTTACAACAACACCCTCTCAATCCCCCCCGCATTGGCCGATTCCACATACTGCTTCATCCACTCCGGCCCGAGCACATGCTTGGCGATTTCCACCACGATGTAATCGGCGTCGGTGCCGGCGTCGTCGTTGTAGCGGCTCAAGCCTTGCAGGCAGGAGGGGCAGCTGGTGAGCACTTTCACTTCGCCGTCAAAGCCGTCGCTGCGCAATGCGTCGGCGCCCTTTTTCATTTCTTCTTCCTTGCGGTGGCGCACTTGGGTCGAGACATCCGGGCGGGTGGCGGCGAGCGTGCCGGATTCGCCGCAGCAGCGGTCATTGAGATCGACCTTTTGCCCCATGAGTTGATTGACGACCTTGATGCCGCTCATGGTTTTCATCGGCGTGTGGCAGGGCTCGTGGTACATGTAGCGCACGCCGCTCACGCCTTCGAGCTTCACGCCTTTTTCCAGCAGGTATTCGTGGATATCCAGCAGCCGGCAGCCAGGGAAGATTTTTTCGAACTGGTATTTCATGAGCTGGTCCATGCACGTGCCGCAGCTCACGATCACGGTTTTGATGTCGAGATAATTGAGCGTGTTAGCCACACGGTGAAACAGCACACGGTTATCCGTGGTGATCTGCTGGCCTTTATCCTCAAAACCGGCTGAGGTCTGCGGGTAGCCGCAGCAGAGATACCCAGGCGGCAGCACGGTTTGCACGCCGATGTCATACAGCATGGCCTGGGTAGCAAGGCCCACTTGCGAGAACAAGCGCTCCGAGCCGCAGCCGGGGAAGTAGAACACCGCATCGGAATCCTCGGTGACTTTCTTCGGGTTGCGGATCACCGGCACGATGGAGGCGTCTTCGATATCCAGCAGCGCGCGTGAGGTGCGCTTGGGCAGGTTGCCCGGCATCGGTTTATTGATGAAGTGAATCACCTGCGCCTTGATGGGCGGCTTGCCCAGCGTGGCGGGCGGGGCTTTGGTTTGCTCCTGAATGAGGCCGAGTGCCTTGCCCACTTTGTGGCCCAAGCGCTGCATTTTGTAGCCCACGCCCATCATGCCGGCGCGCAGCATTTTGATGGTGGCCGGGTCCTTGGCATTGAGGAAGGCCATCGCCGCAGCGGTGCCGGGGTTGAATTTTTTCTTGCCTTGCACGCGCAGGAAATTACGCATGGCGATCGACACATCGCCAAAATCGATATCCACCGGGCAGGGGTTGGCGCACTTATGGCAGACGGTACAGTGGTCGGCCACATCGGAGAATTCATCGAAGTGCTTGATCGAAATCCCGCGACGGGTCTGCTCTTCGTACAGGAAGGCTTCGATGAGCAGCGAGGTGCCCAGAATCTTGTTGCGCGGCGAGTACAAAAGATTGGCGCGCGGCACGTGGGTTGAGCACACCGGCTTGCATTTGCCGCAGCGCAGGCAGTCTTTGATGGAGTCGGAAATCTTGCCGATTTCCGATTGCTCCATGATGAGCGATTCCACCCCAAGCAGCGAGAAGGAAGGCGTGTAGGCAAAGCGCAAATCGGCGCCGGGCAAAAGCTTGCCTTTGTTAAAGCGGCCCTCCGGGTCGATGCGTTGTTTGTATTGCGCAAACGGCGCGATTTCTTCTTCGCTCAAAAACTCAAGCTTGGTGATGCCAATGCCATGTTCGCCGGAGATCACGCCGCCCAGCGAGCGGGCCAGCGCCATGATGCGCGCGACCGCCGCATTGGCTTCCTGCAACATCTGGTAGTGATCGGAATTCACCGGCAGATTGGTGTGCACATTGCCGTCGCCCGCGTGCATGTGGAGCGCGACAAACACCCGGCCGCGCAGCACTTCGCGATGCAAGGCGGTGATTTTTTCCAGCACCGGGGCGAACACATTGCCGACAAAAATCGCTTCGAGTTGCGGGCGCAATTCGGCTTTCCACGACACCCGCACGGAGTAATCCTGCAGGCGGTGGAACAGCACCGGGTTGGCGGCCTTGTTGGTGAGCGGGCCCGCTTCGATGCCGTATTGCGCGAATTGTGCTTCGGCTTCACCCAGCGGCAGGTCAAGCTGGTCATAGAGCCACTGCCAGCGGGCGCGAAGGGTGCTCAAGACCTCGAGTGCGCGGGCGCGGCGGTCGCCGATCAGCTCTTCCTTGTCGAGTGCGGTGTCGGCCAGATGCAGCGGCAATTCGCCATTTAAAAATTCGGCCAGCGCATCGGTGAGCGCGAGTTTGTTTTTCAGCGACAGCTCAATGTTGATGCGCTCGATGCCATCGCAATAATCGCCCATGCGTGGCAGCGGAATCACCACGTCTTCATTGATCTTGAAGGCATTGGTGTGCTTGGCAATCGCCGCGGTGCGGCCGCGGTCCACCCAGAATTTCTTGCGTGTTTCGGGCGTCACCGCGATGAAGCCTTCCGCGCCGCGCAGATTGCAAAGCCGCACCACCTCGCTGGCGGCGGCCATCACCGCAGTTTCATCATCACCCACGATGTCGCCGATCAGCACCATCTTGGGCCGGCCGTGGCGACGCGCCTTGGTGGCATAGCCCACGGCTTTCACATAGCGCTCATCCAGATGCTCAAGCCCCGCCAGAATCGCGCCGCCCGGGCGCTGATCGAGGTATTGCTTGATCTCGACGATCGAGGGCACGGCTTCGCGCACCTGGCCGAAAAATTCCAGACACACGGTGCGGGTGTGGGCCGGCATGCGATGCAAAATCCAGCGCGCCGAGGTGATGATGCCGTCGCACCCTTCCTTCTGCACGCCGGGCAGGCCGGATAAAAATTTATCGGTCACATCCTTGCCCAGGCCCACCTTGCGAAAGCGGCTGCCGGGCACTTCGAGGATTTCCGCGGCGCCCTTGGGCGTCTTGCCATCAAGCTCATAGCGCTGCACTGAAAAGCGCGCAATCGCCGCATCGTGAATCTTGCCCAAGTTATGATCGAGCCGGGTGATTTCCATCCAGTCGCCGTTGGTGTCGACCATCTTCCACGAGGCGAGGTTATCCAGCGCGGTGCCCCACAACACGGCTTTCTTGCCGCCGGCATTCATGGCGATATTGCCGCCGATGCACGAGGCATCCGCTGATGTGGGGTCGCAGGCGAAGACAAAGCCGGCGGCCTCGGCTGCTTCCATCACGCGGCGGGTGACAAGCCCCGCGCCGGTGAATACCGTGGCGTAGGGCGTGGTCAGCCCGGGCAGGATGGTTTGCTCCACCGGGCCGATGTCGATCAACTTTTCGGTGTTGATGACAACGGAATATGGCGTGAGCGGCACCGCCCCGCCGGTGTAGCCTGTGCCACCGCCGCGCGGGATGATGGTGAGCCCTAACTCAATACAGCCGCGCACCAGCTGCGCGATTTCAGCTTCGGTGTCGGGGTAGAGCACCACGAAGGGGTATTCCACGCGCCAGTCGGTGGCGTCCGTCACATGCGAGACACGCGCCAAGCCATCGAAGGCGATGTTGTCGCGCCGGGTGTGGCGGGCCAAGACTTTGAGCGTCTTGCGGCGTAGTTTTTCGGTGGTGTCGAAATGATCCGCGAAGCGATTCACCGCCTCATGCGCGGCGGCGAGCAATTGCGCCACCTTGGCGCTGCGATCACGCGCGGCGGGGTCAGCCGATTGGCCATCGACACGGCGCTTTTCGATTTCACGCAGGCGGTGGCGCAGGGCTTCAATCAAGGCCTTGCGACGCGAGGGGTTTTCCAGCAGATCGTCTTCGAGGTAGGGGTTGCGCTGCACCACCCAGATATCGCCCAGCACCTCATAGAGCATCCGCGCTGAACGGCCGGTCACACGCTCGGCACGCAGGGCATCAAGCGTCTGCCAGGCGGCCTCGCCCAGCAGGCGAATCACGATCTCGCGGTCGGAGAACGAGGTGTAGTTGTAAGGGATCTCGCGCAGCCGGGCGGGCGCGTCGAGGTGGTCAGGCTTGAAATCAGGGCGTACTTGCATGGCAGGAAGTCCTGTCACTGCTGGATGAAAAAGCCCTCTATTGTAAGCTCGCGGGCCGCCAGATGCAGCAAAAATAAGACCTTACGCGTGACGAGGGCAATACCGGCCTGTCACAACGAAAATAAATTGGCGCGTGGTGCTGACACCACGCGCCAATCTTCAAAGCAGCGGCACTGAGCGCCTCTTTACACGCTTACGGCAGCGCCCCCTCGCACAAATCCCGGCTGCGTGGCTCGCCCAGCGCGAGCAGCGTGAGGTATTGGCCGCGTTGGGCGCCCGGGTTGTTTGGGTTGAGTGAGAGCGCTGTGTCGTAATAGGCCAGCGCCCCGCGGAAATCGTGGCTCACGGTGGCGGTCTTGGCCAGCTCCATCAACGTGGAAAATTTGCTCGCCAGGGTGTCCCAGTGATCGGGCGTCGCATCGAGCGCAAAGTCATAGTGCTTGAGCGCCTCTTCCAGGCACGCTCTTTTGGCCTGCAGCCCGGGTTCATGTCGGCCGGTGGCGGTATGGGTGGCGAATTGCTGCTCGCCCGCGGCGACCATGAGATCGGCATAGGTGCCGTGGGGGCGGCGTTGGCGGGGCTCGAGCTCGATGGCGGTGCGAAGGCTCGAGAGGGCTTCATCGAGCCGGCCCGTCATGGCCAGCGCCTCGCCTTGCCCCACATGGGCTTGCCAGCATTTGGGATGGCTTTGGGTGAGGCTTTTAAAATTGGCCAGCGCCTGCTGTAATGTCTCGTCGCCGCGCCCTCCTGTGCTGTGGCGGGCTAATTCCAGCAGGGTGAAATTGCGCCCGATTTGAGCGCCCAGGTGTTTGGGTTTGATATCCAGCACTGCGTTGAATTTCGACAGCGCTTCTTCATGCTGGCCTGTGCTGTAGAGCGCCACAGCGGCGTCCACCTCGGCGGCCATGACATCGGTTTTGGCCAGTTCAAACGCAGAGTCAGCCCTGGCTTCGAGTAAGCCTCTTGCTTCAATCTTCACTGTGTCTCCTCCAGACGTGCCTGTGGTTTTTTGTGTGATGCTGCAAGCTACGGCCCGAGGATTATATGCCTTAGTAGAGGAAATTTTTGTTAAGCATTTTTCGTGTCGTGTGACACCTTCCCGAAGGTGGGGCTCAGGCGAGCCGCTCCAGGCCGATCACCGCCAGATAACGCAGCCCCTTGCCCGCGCCCATCCAAAGAAGACACGCCATCCAATTGAGCCGCAGCCAGCCGGCCGCCACGCACAGCGCGTCACCCACAAGCGGCACCCAGGACAGCAAGAGCGCCGCGCTGCCATAGCGTTGCAGCCAACTCAGCCGCGCCGGTACTGTGCGAATGAGTCGCCCGCAAAGATAGCTCACCATGCCGCCCAGGGTGTTGCCCAGCGTGGCGAGCATCAGCGAGGTGCCCACATGATCGGGATAGGCGCGCAGCGTGGCAAACAGCGCGGCTTCCGAGCCGCCGGGTAAGAGCGTGGCGGATAGAAAACTCGCTATGAACAGCCCGGCGAGGCCCCATTCAGCGTTAAAAGAGAAGTCAAGCATGGGGCAAGATTGTAATTCCCCCGCCCGGTCGTGAGATCATAGCGGCCTGAAATTGCGAAAGCGTGCCACCATGTCGCAGCCACAACCCGATTACCTCGAAAAAATCCTCAACGCCCAGGTCTATGACGTGGCGATTGAGTCGCCGCTCGATTTTGCGCCCAATCTGTCCGCGCGCATGCACAACCGCATCTACTTCAAGCGCGAGGATATGCAGCCGGTGTTTTCCTTCAAGCTGCGCGGCGCTTACAACAAAATGGCGCATCTTTCGCCCCAGGCTTTGAAGCGCGGGGTGATTGCGGCGTCCGCCGGTAATCACGCCCAGGGCGTGGCGCTGGCGGCGCAAAAGCTGGGCTGCCGCGCGGTGATCGTGATGCCCACCACCACCCCGCAGATCAAGGTTGATGCCGTGAAATCCCGCGGCGGCGAGGTGGTGCTGGCGGGGGATTCCTTCGATGAAGCCTATCAGCACGCCCGCGCGCTGGAGGTGCAAGACAATCTCACCTTTGTGCACCCCTACGACGACCCCGATGTGATCGCCGGGCAGGGCACCATCGGCATGGAAATTTTGCGTCAATACACCAAGCCGATTCACGCGGTGTTTGTGTGCGTGGGCGGGGGCGGCTTGATTGCGGGTGTGGCGGCTTACATCAAGCGCCTGCGGCCTGAGATCAAGGTGATCGGGGTCGAGGCGGTGGATGCCGCGGCGATGGATTTGTCACTGCAGCGCGGCGAGCGGGTGAAGCTCTCGCAAGTGGGCTTGTTTGCCGATGGCGCGGCGGTGAAACTTGTGGGCGAAGAAACCTTCCGCTTGGCGCAGCAGTATGTGGATGAGATGGTGCTGGTGGATACCGACGCCATCTGCGCCGCGATCAAGGATGTGTTCGAGGACACCCGCTCGATTCTTGAGCCCGCCGGCGCGCTGGCAGTGGCCGGCGCCAAAAAATACATCGCCCAGCACAACCTGCGCGACAAGACCATCGTGGCGATTGCCTCGGGCGCCAACATGAATTTCGACCGCCTGCGCTTTGTCGCTGAGCGCGCCGAGATTGGCGAACAGCGCGAGGCGGTGCTGGCCGTGACCTTGCCTGAGAAGCCCGGCGCTTATCGCAAATTCGTGCAGCTGATCGGTAGCCGCAACATCACAGAATTCAATTACCGCTACAAGTCTGACACCGAAGCCCATGTGTTCGTGGGCTTGTCGGTGAAGAATCGCAGCGAGGTGGGCAAGCTGGTGGCGTCTTTGGTGGAAAAGGGCTATCCCACGCTTGATCTCACCGATGATGAGCTCGCCAAGCTGCATGTGCGCCACATGGTGGGCGGCCACGCGCCGGGCTTGAAGCATGAAATCATCTATCGCTTCACCTTCCCCGAGCGGCCCGGGGCGCTGATGAATTTCTTGAACAGCATGAGCCACGGCTGGAACATCACGCTGTTTCATTACCGCAACCACGGCGCGGATTATGGCCGGGTGCTGGTGGGCATGGAGGTGCCGCCGGCTGAGTTGGGCGCGTTCGAGGCCTTCTTGCAAAAGCTGGGGTATGAATACGCCGAGGAAACCGCGAACCCGGCGTATCGGTTGTTTCTGGCCTAATGCAGCTTGCCCGCCTCGCGGTAATTGGCGAGCAGGAAGTGATAATCCGCGGGCGTGTGATCGCTGGTGCTGGTGCTGGCGTTGATGCGGTCGATCACTAATTGCATGTCGCGATTCAACGAGGGGTTGTCTTCATTGGCGATCAGTCCCCGTTGCAGCTTTGAAAGCGCTTCGTCGCTTTGGTTGGCTGCCAGCGCGGTCAGCCCCTCGGCGAAGAGGCGCAGCGGGTTTTCTGCATCCAGTGCGCCCAACGCCTGCCAGGTCAGTACGGCTGCCGGGATGCGGTTGTTACACATCTGCAAAAGCCCAAGCTGAAAGCGGGCGATGGCCAGCGAAGGGTCGATCAGGAGAGCGCGTGAAAAGGCGTCTTCTGCCTCTGCCGTGGCGCCAGACTGCGCGTGTTCTGCGCCGATCATGAGATAGGGCAAGGCTGAGTCGGGGTGATCGACTGCCGCTTGTTGCCACAGCGCGATGGCGGCCTCGGCATCCAGGTTTTCGCTGCAGCTGACCAACAGGCTGAACCAGTCGTCGAGGGGGTCTTGATCACTCACGGTCGAAAATTCTCCAGCCACATTTTGAACACCAGCACGCGCCGTGCCTCCGGGCAGAGCCGGCTGACACCGCGAGCGACATGATACGGGTCGCCCTTGATAATCGCCACCCGGCCCGGGCGCGGTCGCACCGCATGGGCAACCTCTTCGTGCTCATCAAAAATCAGCGTCTCACCGCCCCAGGCCAGGTCCCATTCGCGGTTGCCGTACACAATCGCGGCGAGGTGTCCCGGGCGCCATTCGGGCCGAGGGATATCGAAGTGCGGATGCCCTTCGCTGCCGTAGCTATTGGCGGCAATTTCGGTTTCATACAGGCGCACCGGCGCCCCTGCCGCTGCAAGGTGATTGCGAATCAACGTCCAGGTGCTGACCACGGGCGCAGCCCATGCATCGAGTTGGGTCAGTTGCGGTTCGACATCCCCGGTGTAAGGGTCATCGCAAACGGCGAGCGGGTAATACCAGAAGGTGTCCAGCGGGTGGGCCGCCGGGTTGCGCTCGATGCGGCGCAGGAAATACATGGGCACCCAAGCGAGCGCTGCCGCGAGCTCTTCAGTGAGCGCAGGCGGCAGCAGGTCGTCGTGGAGGGTTAGCATTGAATCAGCTGCTGATGGCATCCCCGCCACCGCCCGAGCTCAAAGGCTCGCCGACGCGATGCGGCAGACGGCGGGTGAAATTAGCCTGCCACGGCGCGCCTTGTTCGCGGGTCTGGGTGGCGGATTTCTTGGTGGCCGGCTGCTTGGGCGCCACGGTGGTTTTCAGGGTTTGGGTTTTCATCATGTCACCTTAAGGAAAAGGGTGTGGAAAGCGCGCGCCCGGGTGAGAACGGCGCACCATGCCAAGTGGCAAAAGCCCCGCGCCAAACGCGATCGGCACCAACCCGGGCACCACCGCTTTGACCACATGGAGACGAATGCGACCTTGATCAATCTGGCAGCGCGGGGGGGTGATGTCCACCACGCAAGGCGTGATTTGCAAGTCGTGCATTTTATCCGTGAGACGGGCAAGGCTGGAAGCACTGTCTTTGTGGCTAGTCAAAAGGGCAGATGCAGGCAGGGTGGGCGGCGGCATCAGCACCGCCTCGGCCCGGCGGTAGTAGGCGCGTCGGGCGTAAAGCAGCGTGTGGTGTTCCGGGGTGCGCACTTCGGCGGGCCGGATGGCGGGGATGTCATGCCCCAAAAGACGGGTGTAGACGGTAGTTTCCAGCTCATCGAGCGCGGCGGCCAGGGCCTCGGTGAGGCTGGCTCGGGCCGCGCCGCCCACGCAGAAAAAATGCTTTTCGTCATGCCGTGCGGACACCATCGCTACCTCGGCAAAAGGCGAATCAAGGCGCACCGCGCTCACCACGCAGCCGGCTGCTTGCATCTGGCGGCAGCGAGCGGCGAGCGCGTCGGGCAGATGCGCCAGCATTAGCCCTTCGCCTGCTGCTTGCAACAGCCAGTGGCGCATCAGCGCATCGCGCTCCACCACTTCGAGTAGCGCGGCCAGGCTTGCGTCTTCCACGCTTTGTCCAGCGGCGCAGCCAGAGGAATTGGCCTGCATCAGCACCCCGCCAGTGGTTGGGAGATGAAGAAGCGCCTCGCGGCCATGAATGAAGTGGGCGGGCACGAAGACTTCGCGGCCGCTGATCAGGTTGGTGCCGGGGCACCAGGGGTAGGTGGCGGCTGCGTCGAGCGGGCTATAGGGAAACCCCGCGCGACGATATTGGGCCGCGGAATACCCGGCCAGCTTAGCGGGGAGAAGGGCCGCGGGCAATTCATCACGCCGGGCCACCACCACCTCGCGCACTGTGACCATGCCCTCGCGCTCCACGGCTTCGGCATGGGCCTTGATATAGGCGAGCCGCGGGTCGGCATCGCGCCCCCAGGTGTTGCGGCTGTCATCGGTCACCCCGGCTGGGCGGGCGCGGGCGATGTGAAAGGGCAGCGCATACACCTCATTCGGGCTATCCGACCAGACGAATTCGATCGGGTGTGCCTGGTTGCTTGCCACGAGCGCCTCGGGTGTGGGCGTGGCACCGAAAATGAGGCTGCCCAGCACCATCTTGCGACCGGCATTGAGCAGTGCGATCACATGCTCATCCGAATACCCGCCGATCTGTGCGCAGGCCAGCCCAAGCGGCGGCGCGGCGAGGCTCAAATTTTGAAACGCAGCGCCCGCTTCCAGAAAAAGATACTGCACCGCGCGATTGCGATAGCGCAGGCTGGCGATATGGGCATCGGCCAGCGCGAACAATACGCCGGTGCTCGCGCCCAACTGCCAGGGCTTATGAAAGCAGCGCGGCAGGGCGCGGATGTCGTCTTGCAGGCGTTCGAAGGCGACTTGATGGGCATCGGGAAAGGCGAGCGCATAGAGGCCCGGGGCATGTTCGCCCACTTGCCGCTGCAGCACCAATCGCCATTCGAGAAGATGCATGCCGCCTGCCGAAGGCAGCGTGCGGCGCGGCACCTCGGGCCCGGCGCGCTCATGCTGTGCGGCCACGATGCCGCCAGCGCCGAAGAGGAACGTGGCCAGCGTTTCTGGCGATATCGGCTGCGGTGAAAAGGTGTAGGTG
>JBEAUN010000309.1:0-6071 GCA_041161415.1 Pseudomonadota bacterium
CCACATCGGTGGTGCCGCGATAGATATCATCGCCTTCAACATTGCCCTGGAAATTAAGCCCGCTGGCGCGCAGCAATTCAGCGGCTTTCTTCACCACCTCATTGCCCTTGATGTCTTCCTCACCGATGTTAAGCAGCCCCACCGAGGGCGCGGCTTTCTGCTCGAGCGCCGTGACGAGCATGGCGCCCATGATGCCAAATTGCAAAAGATGCTCGGCCTCGCAATCGACATTCGCACCCAAGTCAAGCACATAGGTGCGCGATGTGCGGGTGGGCAGAACAGAGGCAATCGCCGGGCGGTCGATGCCTGGGAGCGTTTTGAGCACGAAGCGCGAGATCGCCATCAAGGCGCCGGTGTTGCCGGCTGACACCGCCGCATGGGCAGCACCTTCCTTGACGAGATCGATTGCCACGCGCATCGAGGAATCTTTTTTACTACGCATGGCGAGCGCCGGCGGGTCGGTCATCTCGACCACCTCGCTGGCGTGGCGAATGCTGACCCGTTCGCGGACGCCAGCGCTCGCCTGTGTCAAGCCTTGCGCCAGATGCGGGGCGAGCGAGGCCTCGTTGCCGACCAAAATCATGCGGCAAGCGGTCTCGCGCTCGAGGTACTTCAGTGCAGCGGGTAAGGTGACTGGGACGCCGTGATCGCCGCCCATGCAGTCAACTGCGATGGTCACATCCATCAACGAGTCTATTTAGCCAGGTGAGAAGGGAATTCACGCTTTTCACGACCTGCGCGTGGCACACACCTCGCGCAGAGCAACCCGCTGTCAAGGGCGAACGATGCGCGCTCGCCCTTCAAAAGGTGCCGGCAAAAGGCTTATTCGCCCTTGGCCTTGGCGACCTTCTTGCCACGGTAGTAGCCGCTGGGGCTCACATGGTGACGAAGGTGCACTTCACCCGTGGTGGCTTCCACCGCCAGAGGGGGCGCGGTGAGGAAGTCATGGGCGCGGTGCATGCCACGCTTGGAGGGAGATTTTTTATTCTGCTGAACGGCCATGGTTAAACTCCTGAAAAATGCTGCTGCCGCCTTAATGACCGCGCTTTAAGTGCGCGAGCACTGCAAACGGCGATTGCTTGTCGCTCTTCTCCGCGGGCTCGGGCGGCGCGCACTCTGCGTGCCTTGGGGCCAGCGGCAAACTCAATAACAACTCGTCTTCGATCAGCTCCGCGAGGTTTAATTCACGCCCCACGGGGATGGCGTCGAAGTCTTCGATTTCCAGCTCTTCATCGGGAAGCGGCCGGGTCTCTGGCACCATCAGGATGCGGGTAGAGATATCGACCGGCAGCTCAAAAGCTTCAAGACAGCGCTGGCAAGAAAGCGTGACCACTGCGCAGATGTGAAGGTTTAAAAACCACCCCCGCCCTGCCTCTGGCAAGCCGGTAATCTGCGCCACCTCGCCACTTGCCTGCCATGCGATTTCGCCTTTGGCGCCCAGCACCGCTTGCGAGAGCCGCGGCAGCAGCGACAAAGCGACCATACCCGACCGCACATCGCCCCGCCGCGCGAATTCCGCCGGCTCGATGATCAGATTGCCAGCGGCTTTGCTCGGGGTCTGTCCTGACATAAGGGCGCGATGATATTATTTTCCTCACACGCTGTCAAAACGCCTTATCGGCTCACGCCCCCATCCTCGATGAAGATCATCCTCGCCTCCACCTCCCCGTATCGGCGCGAACTGCTCGCCCGGCTGACCGATCTATTTTCCACCTGCCGGCCGGAGGTGGATGAAGCTCTCCTGCCCGGGGAAGAGCCAGCAGCGCGCGCTTTGCGGCTGGCCGCGGCCAAGGCCCAGGCCGTGGCAGCCGATCATCCCGACAGCCTCGTGATCGGCTCTGATCAGGTAGCCTGGCGGCCCACCTCGGAGGGCTTTGAGATTTTCCGCAAGCCCGGCAGCGCGGCGCGTGCCATTGACCAACTGATGACCATGCGCGGCAAAAGTGTTTTTTTCCACACCGCGGTGTGCCTGTTGAATACTTCCACCGGCCACACGCAGCGCGATCATGTGACCACCGAGGTGCGCTTTCGCGATTTGAGCGAAGCCGAGATCACGCGCTATGTGGCGCGCGAAAAGCCGGTTGATTGCGCGGGTGCGGCCAAGGTGGAGTCGCTAGGCATCTCGTTGCTCGAGTATGTCCGCGATGACGACCCCACCGCGCTCATCGGCTTGCCGCTCATCAAGCTCTCGGCGATGCTGCGCCAAGCTGGGGTCAGCGTGCCGTGAGAGTTTGCACAAACCGCCTTAGCGCACCCGGGCTTCCATCAGCTTGCCAATCAGCGTCTCGCCCATATCCGAGCCCAGCTGCTTGGCGAAGCGTTCGGCGAAATTTTGCTTGATGGTGTAATCGCGCAAATCAGGCGCCTTGATCACTTCGCGCGCCACGGATTCCACCGTACCGAAATCATCCGTGAGCCCAAGCTCGATGCTGCGGCTGCCTGTCCACATCAGCCCGCTGAAAGTGTCGCTGCTTTCCTTGAGCCGCTCGCCGCGGCCGGTGCGCACGGCTTCGATAAATTGTTTGTGGATGTCGGCAAGCAACACCTTGGCGTGCTCGAGATGGCGCGGCTCCTGAGGTGAAAACGGATCGAGGAAACCTTTATTCTGGCCGGCGGTGAGCAGCCTGCGCTCGACACCCAGCTTATTCATGGCGCCAGTGAAGCCAAAGCCGTCCATCAGCACGCCGATCGAGCCGACCACGCTGGCTTTATCGACAAAAATCTTATCCGCCGCCGCAGCGACGTAATACCCGCCTGAGGCGCAGATATCTTCCACCACCACATACAACGGGGTGTTGGCATAAAGCCCGCGCAAGCGGCGGATTTCGTCATTGATCATGCCGGCTTGCACCGGGCTGCCACCGGGGCTATTGATGCGCAACACCACCCCGCGGGTGCCTTTGTCTTCGAAGGCGGCCTGGAGCGCAGTCATCACCCGCTCGGCGCTGGCCTCAGAGTCAGGCGCGATCATGCCATTAATATCCACCAGCGCAGTGTGGCCGTGGCCATCGGTCAGCGCGTCAGGCTCGCCCCAATCACCCAGCATCCACAAGACAACCGTGAAGTACCCCAAAAACAGGAATTTAAAGAAGATGCCCCAGCGCCGACGCCGCCGCTGCTCGGCCAGCGTTTCCAGCGCAAGGCGCTCGAGCACGCCGCGTTCCCAGTTTGGTTCGTTTTGATTGTCTGACATAAACCCCGCCTTGATCCTTGCTCACTTTGCTGGCTGATTCAGCCAGACCTTGCCGTCTTCTTCCACCACGTCCAACGCAACCAGCGAGCGCCCCGCGCAGGGCCCGCCGATGCAAAGCCCGGACGCCGGCTCATACACCGCACCATGCGTGGCGCACATCAAATAGCGGCGCTCACCATCAAAAAACTTGCCTGGCTGCCAATCCATCTCCACCGGCACATGGGCGCAACGATTGAGATACCCATGCACCCGGCCCGCATAGCGCACCACGAATGCCGGCTGCATTGTGCCAGCATCTGGCACTTCAAAGCGAATGCCGTCGCCGCCTTCGACGACATCCTGCGCATCGCAGATCAGCCGTTTTGTTTCAGCCAAGACAAAAGCTCCCCGGTGGAATTCAAACACGCCAGCGGTTTGGCAGAGCGCAATTCTTCCACTGGATGGGCACCGAAAGTCACCCCCAGGGCGGCCACACCGGCGTTATTCGCCATATTGAGATCATGCGTGGTGTCGCCAATCATCAAGGTGGCCGACGGCGCAACACCCAATTCCTCCATCAGCTCCAGCAACATCTGCGGGTGAGGTTTGGAGTGGCACTCATCCACACAGCGCGTGGCGTGGAAGCGGTGTTTCAAGCCGGTTTCCTGCAACGCCCGATTGAGCCCGGCGCGGCTTTTGCCCGTGGCCACCGCCAACAGCCGCGCTTCATCAAAAAGATGCCCGATCATTTCATGCGTGCCCGCGAACAAGCTGATCTCGGCATCACGGGCGAGATAATGATGCTTGTATCGGGCCGCAATGTGCGGCACATCCTCTTCGCGGGCCTCGGGCAAGGCGTGGGCGATGGCTTCATGCAGCCCCAGGCCGATCACATGCCGGGCGCGCTCGTCGCTGGGCTCGGGCAAGCCCACATCACGGGCCGCGGCCTGGATAGCGCGGGCGATATGCCCGGCGGAATCCATCAAGGTGCCATCCCAATCAAACACAATCAATTCGAATCGTCGGCTCATGAGGAATAATCGCAGCGCTGTTCACGCGCCAGGGTGTCGATGAAATCTTGAAGCTCGGCGGGCAAGGCGCTTTGCAATGCAATGCGCTCGCCGCTTTGCGGGTGGTTAAAGGACAATTTCGCGGCATGCAAAAACATGCGTTTCAAGCCTTGCTTTTGCAGCGCTTTGTTGAGCGGGAAATCGCCGTATTTGTCATCTCCCGCAATGGGGAAGCCCAGATGGGCAAGATGCACGCGGATTTGATGGGTGCGGCCGGTTTTGATTTCGACCTCCACCAGGCTGAACTGCTCCCAGCGGGAGACGAGCCGCACCACGCTATGCGCCCGCTTGCCCTCGGGGTTAACCGCCACCCGCCGCTCGCCTTCTTCGGTGAGGTATTTTTCGAGCGCGAATTTCACATGCTGGATGGGGTTCATCCAGCGTCCGCGCACCAGGGCAAGGTAACGCTTTTCCACCTGCCCCTCGCGGAACATCTCGTGAAAGCCGGTCAGCGCGACGCGCTTTTTTGCCACCACCAAAAGCCCTGAGGTTTCACGATCGAGCCGATGGGCAAGCTCAAGCAGCTTGGCTTGCGGGCGCTGCCGGCGCAGCTGCTCGATCACACCGAAGGACACCCCGCTGCCGCCATGCACCGCCAGGCCGGCGGGCTTGTCGACCACCAGCACAGCCTCATCCTCATGCGCCACGGCCAGCGGCTCGCCGACAGGCACAGCCGGCGCCGCGGTCTGCGCCAGGCGAATCGGCGGCACACGCACTTCATCCTTCAGGGCCAGCCGGTAATCCGGCTTGATGCGCCGACCGCCAACCCTCACCTCGCCGCTGCGCAGAATGCGATACACATGGCTCTTGGGCACGCCTTTCAAGACGCGCAAGAGGAAATTATCAATACGCTGACCCTCGGATTCTTCGCCGATGGTGTAATGCTGCACGGTGGGCACTTTGCCTGTGGTCTTCATTTTGCAATATACTGGGGCCGGGTTTTGACCGCTGTCCGGTGCGCTTTCAGGTGTTTACCGTATTGACCGCATGGCCCGCCGTTCCGAAGTGACGGCGCCGCGTGCGGGGCAGCAGGGCCAAGGTGACCGGCCTGATGGCGGCCTGATGGGGCCTTCCACCGAGCCGCCATGCAACGCAACTGTCATGATGTCATGTCTCATGATTATCACGACAACGTGCCCTTGCGATTCAGGCGACACGGCCGCAACCGATAAAAAACCCAAAACGGGTTATCTCGCTCACCTCAAAGCAGCGATTGTATTCCATCCGTCGCGTAGGCGACGGCTGATTGCGCGCAGTCTGTAGTACACACAAGATTTACAAGGCTGATCGGTCGCCTTTTTGCCACCATCAGCCTTTGAGACAGGATGTCCCTTATGCCCTTATCGAATATCACCGGAGATGGCACAGCCAAGCTGCAAACACTTGCAGCTTGAGGGGAAATCCATTTGTGTGTTCTGAGCCTTCGCGCGGGAGCACTCAATGAAGCGTATGCTTTTCAATGCGACACAGGCGGAAGAACTCCGTGTCGCGATTGTCGATGGTCAAAAATTGATCGACCTCGACATCGAATCCGCCGCCAAGGAACAACGCAAGAGCAACATCTATAAGGCGGTGATCACCCGCCTCGAACCCAGCCTGGAAGCCGCGTTTGTCGATTATGGCGCTGAGCGCCACGGCTTTCTGCCGTTCAAGGAAGTTTCCCGGCAGTATTTCAAATCCGATGTCGAGCCTTCCCGCGCGCGCATCCAGGATGCGCTACATGTGGGGCAAGAGCTCATCGTCCAGGTGGAAAAGGACGAGCGCGGCAATAAGGGTGCGGCGCTCACCACCTACATTTCGCTCGCCGGCCGATATCTGGTGCTGATGCC
>JBEAUN010000318.1:0-8340 GCA_041161415.1 Pseudomonadota bacterium
CGTTCTTGTCGGTCATCTCTCGTGGAAAAAATCCGAGAGTGGACACGATTTCCTGGCTGTTTACAACAGCCCGTGGTAGGTGCCTGAGCGTGAACGAGTTTTGATGCTCCGGCCCTGGGGCCCGTCAAAGCAGGGTGAAACGCGTTCAGTTGGTCAGCAGATCAAAGCTGCCGGATTGCTTGAGGTAGGCGCGAGCGCGGAAGATGCGGGAACGGATGGTGCCTACGGGCACGCCCATCGCTGCGGCGGCTTCCTCGTAAGAATGGTTCTCCTCAGCGACCAGGGTGAGGGCGCGGCGCATGTCGGGCGGAAGAGCGGCGACGTGGGCTTCAATGGCTTGCGTGATCTGGTTGCGCTCGACGATCTCTACCGGGTTGCCCCCTTCAGCCGGTGCGTCATCGAGGATTTCCTCTGAATCAAAGCTGTAGCGGCTGTGTTCGGATCGGGCGAAATAGCCGCGCACAAGATTGAAGGCAATGCCGCATAACCAGGTTTCCGGTTTCGATTGCCACATGAAGGTGTCGCGGACACGCAGCGCTTCGCATAGCGTGCTTTGCAGGATGTCTTCTGCGTCGGAGGGGTTGCGGACTTTTTTGAGGATGAAACGGTAGATGTTGCGACCATGCACTTTTGCCAGATTGGCGATGTCGCCTTCGGTCAGGCCTTTTTTAGTCGGGGTGACGTTAGTCTCTTGCTGGGCGTTGATCGTGTTCATCCGAGCTCTCCGTTGTGGGGCTTGGCTATCTGCCAAGCGGCACATTTCTTATTGCAGGGGGTGTGCCAGGAGGGCCGGCTTTTTTAAGTCATTGAATTGGCAGTTGAAAGTATTTTTATGGGTTCCCGATGTTTTAATTTTTAAGAATTTCTTCGTGGAAAGATTTTGTAATTTTCTTGAAGCGCATATTGCTCGGCCCTAAAGCAAACCGGGCATCGGGGCCGATGCTGGCCGCGATGCCCGGTCTGGGGGTGGGCGTTGTCAGGCTATTAGGGCTTCGTAACTTCCAAATCGCTTAAGGTAGGCGCGTGCCCGGAAGATCCTCGAGCGAACTGTGCCAATTGGCACGTTCATTAACTTGGCTACTTGCTCATAGGAGAGGTTTTTCTCGGTAATTAGCACCAGGGTCTTGCGCATTTCCTCAGGTAGGGCCTCGAGGTGGGTGCTGATCAGTTCGCTCACCTGGCTGCGATGGAGTATGTCTGCCGGATCTTTCTCATCATCCGCGATCTGCTCGAGTATTTCTTCGGATTCGAATTCGTATTTCTTTTGCGGGTTGCGGGAGAAGTAGTTGCGAACCAGATTCAGCGCAATGCCACAGATCCAGGTTTCCGGCGCCGACTCACCACGAAAACGGGATCTCATGCGGATTGCAATGCAAAGGCTGTTCTGGAGAATGTCCTCAGCATCAAAAGGATCGCGGACCCGTTTGAGTACTGAGCGATAAATTGCGCGGCCATGCTCTTTTGCGATTCTGGAAATGTCGGCCACGGTGAGTTCTTGTTGGGAGGGCGTTTCGGTAGGGCAATTACGTTCCATCTTGCTTCTCCGTCGCTGATCAAGGGGGGTGCCCTAGGGCAGAGTCCTTGGTGCAGGTGCTGTGCCTGCGCGGAGAAGATTTCAAATGACGGATTTGAAATGGTTTTTTTGTTTGTGAAACAGCCTTTTTTCCTACTTTTCCGAAAAACCGCAATTTGCATTTTGTAAAACCTGGATGCCTTTTCGCGGCTTTTTCTCGCGGCAGCGCAGGTCTCGGCTATCATGTCGGCCGTCTCACATTGGGTGGCAACATGAAGTTCAAGACTCTCGAAGATTTTGTGGGTAACACCCCTCTGGTGCAGTTGAAACGCATCCCGGGCGAAGGCAATGCGCGGCGTGGCAATGTCATTCTCGCCAAGCTGGAGGGCA
Source organism: Pseudomonadota bacterium (assembly GCA_041161415.1). Classification (GTDB taxonomy): domain Bacteria; phylum Pseudomonadota; class Gammaproteobacteria; order Burkholderiales; family Rhodocyclaceae; genus JBEAUN01. The sequence continues at coordinate 1,904 of JBEAUN010000318.1, forward strand.
ATAATCCGGCGGGGTCGGTCAAAGATCGGCCCGCTTTGTCGATGATCCGGAGGGCTGAAGAGCGTGGTGAGATCAAACCCGGCGATTGCTTGATCGAGGCCACAAGCGGGAATACCGGTATCGCGCTGGCGATGGCGGCCGCGATGCGGGGGTATCGGATGACACTGGTGATGCCTGATAACCAGAGCATCGAGCGGCGGCAGACGATGCGCGCTTTTGGCGCAGAGCTCATCTTAACGCCCTCATCCGGCGGAATGGAGATGGCGCGGGATGTGGCTGAGAAATTGCAGGCCGAGGGACGTGGGCGGATACTGGATCAATTTGCCAACCCTGATAATCCGCTGGCGCACTATGAAGGCACGGGGCCTGAGATCTGGCGTGACACGGGCGGTAGCGTCACGCATTTCGTAAGCTCGATGGGTACCACTGGCACCAGCATGGGGGTTTCGCGATTCTTGAAAGAGCAAAACCCAGCCATTCAGGTCATTGGCTGCCAGCCGGCGCCGTGCTCGCAGATTCCTGGCATCCGGAAGTGGCCTGAGGCGTATTTGCCCAGGATATTTGATCGTTCCCGAATTGACCGTATCGAATCCGTGACCCAGGCCGAGGCGGAGGAAATGACGCGTCGGCTTGCCCGGGAAGAGGGTATTTTCGCTGGCATTTCATCCGGCGGCGGCATGCACGTGGCGTTGCGGGTTGCCGAGGCTCTTGAAAACGCCGTGATCGTGGTGATCATCTGCGATCGGGGTGATCGCTATTTATCCACGGGTGTTTTTCCCGCTTGAGACGAGGAGTCGACTTTGACCCCCACGCTGTGTTTCGACATTGAAACCATCCCGGATGTGGCGGGGATTCGGCTACTTAATGATTTGCCGGCGTCATTGTCGGATGTCGAGGTGGCGGAATTCGCCTTTCAGAAACGACGCGCCCAGACGGGCTCAGACTTTTTGCCGCTCCATTTGCAGCGAGTGGTGGTGATTTCCTGTTGTTTGGCGATGGGTGAGCAGTTTCGCGTCTGGTCGCTTTCGGAGCCCGCCGCAGATGAGGGGCAGATCATTGGACGCTTTTTTGAGGGCATTGAGAAATACACGCCGCAGATCGTGTCTTGGAATGGTGGGGGATTCGATTTGCCAGTGTTGCACTATCGCGGGCTGATGCATGGCATCAAGGCTGAGCGCTATTGGGACATGGGCGAGCATGATCGTGAATTCAAATTTAATAACTACATCAGCCGCTACCACACGCGGCATTTGGATTTGATGGATTTGCTGGCGCTTTACCAGCCGCGCGCCAATGCGCCGCTTGATGAATTGGCCAAGTTGTGCGGCTTTCCGGGCAAACTCGGGATGGATGGTAGCGCGGTGTGGTCGGCCTATGCCGAGGGCCGTATCGATGAGATTCGGGATTACTGCGAAACCGATGTGGTGAATACCTGGCTGGTGTATCTGCGATTCAAGAAAATGCGGGGGGAGATCGGGCAGGAGCAGTACTCCGCGCAGTGTGATCGGGTGCGGCAGCATCTTTCGCAACTACCTGGTAAGCACTGGGAGGAGTTTTTGGCCCACTGGACAGCCCAGTGATCGATTGATGAGCCCACGCCTCTGGCGCAGGTTTCCGAGGCCCAATAAAAAACCCCGGCTAAGCCGGGGTTTTTTCAAGCGTGCCGAAACTTAGACGGAAGCGGCTTTCTTCGCCTTGGGCGCAGCGGCGGAGGCGGTGCTCACAGCTTTCACGGTGGCGTTGGTCGCGGCTGTTACGTTGGCCTCAGCGATTTCGGCCACTTGCTTGGCGGCTTTGGTCATGCTGTCGTAGGCGGTGTTAGCAGCAGCAAGGGCGGACTTCACGGCAGCCACGGCGACGTCGGAGCCGGCGGGAGCCGACTTGGCAGCCTTGTCGAGCACGTTGGCGACATTTTTGTTGGCTTCGGTCACTTGGGCTTCGACCAGCTTGGTGATTTCTTCCTGGGTTTGGGAAGCGATTTCATAAACGCTGCGGCTGTACCCGACGGCTTTTTCCAGGATCGGCTGGGCCAGGCTGGCTTGCAGGCTGACGACTTCCTGGATGTCCTTGGCGGAGAGCAGGGCCTTGGTGTTAGCAACGCTTTCTTCGATGGCGGTGCGGGCGGTATTGAGGTTCAGCGCGGCCAGACGCTCGGCGCTGGCGAAGGCGGTGTGGGCCAGGGTGAGAGCGGCTTCGATGCCGGCTTTGTTGGCGCTGGTCAGTTGCTCGGGCGTTGCAAACATGAAAATCTCCTATCCGGGTGGTCGCAATTCAGTTTTGATTAAGCCGCTTTTGAATGCGTGCGACCTGACTGCAGACCGGGTTTCAGGCGCGTGAATCGGCCTTGAGACTGGTGTGCTTGGTGCACTGCATCAGGCCTGAATTATTCGCCCTGCGTGCGGTGGTGTCAAGCGGTTTTTTGCGATGCACAAAAGTTTTCGTGCCGGGGGCGGAATGATTAATAATCAGTTGGTTGGCGCCGAGGAATGGGGTTCGAACGGCGCTTTTCGGGATTAGGGTTTTCCGCAGTGCAATAAGGCAGGGTTAGCGATGCTTGAATTGAGCCGGACGCTTTTCAAGGAAAGCCGCCATGCCTTCGGCCTTGTCTTCCAGGCCAAAGCTCGCGTGGAAAGTGCGCCTTTCAAAAAGGAGGCCTTCGGCAAGCGGACTTTCAAAGGCGCGGTTGATGGATTCCTTGATCATCATTACCACCGGGCTGGAAAAGCTGGCGATCGTGGCGGCGGCGCTCATGGCTTCCTCAAGCAGGCTGGCGGCGGGCACCACGCGGGAGACGAGCCCTGAGCGTTCTGCCTCGGCGGCATCCATCATGCGGGCGGTGAGGCAGAGATCCATCGCCCGGGCCTTGCCCACGGCACGCGGCAGGCGCTGTGTGCCGCCTGCACCGGGCGGGATGCCAAGGCGCACTTCGGGCTGGCCAAAGCGTGCGGTGTCGGCGGCAATGATGATGTCGCACATCATCGCCAGCTCGCAGCCGCCGCCCAGGGCATAGCCCGCTACGGCGGCGATGATGGGTTTGCGGCAGGTTTTGGGGCGGTCCCAGTTGCGCGTGATGAAGTCAGCCTTGTAGGCGTCCATGTGGTCAAGCTGGGCCATCGCGGCGATATCCGCACCGGCTGCGAAGGCTTTATCTGAGCCGGTGATGACGATCGCGCCGATTGACTCATCTGCTTCGAAGGCCTCGAGTGCCGCACCGAGCTCGTCCATCAGCGCATCATTCAGCGCGTTGAGCTGCGCGGGGCGATTCAAGCGAACGAGGCCGACGCGGTCAAAGGTCTCGACGATGATGTTGGCATAGCTCATGGCGCTTTCCTGTCGGGGGTTGGGGCTGTCTCAGTGTTCTTGGGCATGATCACAGCGCGCACGCGAGTGGGCGGGGTGGCGGCGCCTTTTTGCTCGCCTCCGGTAACGGTGTAGTTTTCGGTGCGGTTGTTGTAGCTCACATATTGGCCGCGCACTTCGTCCTGGCCGCTTTTGACGTAGGCGCGGTTGAAAAATTGGGAGATTTCGCTGCGGGTGTCGTGCTCGATGCGTTCTGCCTCGCCTTCTACGAAATCATTGCGGCCTTCACGCTTGCGCTTGAAACGGGCGAGTCCATCGGGCCCGCCAGTGGCGACGCCTTTTTGGAAGCCTTCCGCATCCTGGGTGACCACGATCTTGTTGGCGCGGATCACCATCGTGCCTTGAGTGAGCGTGACATTGCCTTCGAAGATATGCAGCCGGTTGCGCTCATCGACGCTGACCTTGTCTGCTTCTAGATTGATTGGCTGGTTGCGGTCCGCGTTTTCGGCGTGAGCTGGGCCCGCGCAGAAAATGATGAGTGCGCTGATGAGGAAGAGGGGCGGTGTGCGCTTGAGCATTTACGGCTTTTCCTGCTGGTAGGTCGCGCGCACGCGCTGGTGCAAGACGGCCTGAAGGGTGTGGTTATTGAATTCAAAGCCTGTGCCGGTGATCGAGGATTTGCCCTGTGTGAAGATGACCGGCTGGGCGGTGGTGAGGTATTCATCCTCGGGGTAGAGGGTGGCTTCCTCAGTGGTGAAGGTGGCGGGAAGCACGCCGGGGGCGGCTTCACGTTGGATGCGCACATCATGGCGCAACACGACCACAGAGCCATCCGGGCCGACGGTGCCGCTGGCGGCGCGGACATGGATGGGCGCGGCGCCGCCATAGGCGGTCAAGCTCGGCAGGGTGAGCTCACTCGCGTCGTTATCCGGGTAGTGGGTCATGCGTTCTGCGCGCATGGTGTGTTGTAGTGTGCCGCTGGTATTGAAGCTGCGTACGGTGAATTTCTCGATCAGGTAATCCGGGTCGTGGCGTTGCCGGCCGTCGTTCTGCGGCGCGCTGACTTCTGCCGTGCGCGCGAGCCAGAAGGTGAGCGCCGCCAAGAGCCCCATCAGCAGCAGCGGGAAAAGATGCTGGGCGCCGGGTCTCATGACGGGGGTTAGCCTTGCGGGGCGAGGTAGGCCCCGAGCATGTCGGCAAGCGTGCCTTGGGCGCCGAGGATGACGTCGCAGACTTCGCGCACCGCACCCCGGCCGCCGCCTTTTTTGGCGACATAATCGACATGGGCTTTGACGAAGTCATGCCCGTCGGCCACCGTGGCTGAAAAACCGCAAAGCTTGAGAATGGGCAGATCGACCACGTCGTCGCCCATGTAGCCCGCTGCATCGGCGGTGAGGCCGAGCTCGGCGAGCAGGGCTTTCATTACGACACGCTTGTCTTCCACACCTTGATGCAGATGGGTGATGCCAAGATTTTGCGCGCGTAGTTCAAGCGAGCGTGAGCGGCGGCCACTGATGATGGCGACGGTGAGGCCTGCTTGCATCAGCATTTTGATGCCGTGGCCATCGAGGCTGTTGAAGGCTTTCATCTCGTCGCCTTGCGAGGTGAAATAGAGGGTGCCGTCAGTGAGCACGCCATCGACATCGAAGGCCATGAGTTTCAGCGGTTTGGCGCGGGCGATGGCGTCCATCAGATCACCTTGGCTTGCATCAGATCATGGGTAGTCAGCGCGCCTTGCAGGCGCAGATTGTCATCGGCCACCAGGAGCTGGGTGATGCGATTGCGCTCCATGCACTCGGCGGCTTCGACTGCGAGGGCGTCGGCGCTGATGGTATGCGGGTGTGCTGACATCACGGCGGCGACTTGGGTGTGGGCGAAATCAATGCCACGCTCGATCAGGCGGCGCAAATCGCCATCGGTGAAAATGCCGGCGATGCGCTGGTCTGCCGTGGTGATGGCCGTCATGCCCATGCCGCCACGGGTCATCTGCAGGAGCGCTTCATTGAGGCTTGCGGATTCGCTGACGCGGGGCACCTTGTCGGCCGGACGCATCACATCACGCACATGCGTCAAAAGCCGCCGGCCCAGCGCGCCGCCGGGGTGCGAGCGGGCGAAATCATCTTTGCCAAAACCGCGGGCGTCCAGCAGGGCGACGGCCAGCGCGTCGCCGAGGGCCAGCGCAGCGGTGGTGCTGGCGGTGGGTGCCAGATTGAGCGGGCAGGCCTCTTCCTTGACGGCAGCATCGAGGTGGACGTCGGCTTGCCGAGCGAGCGTGGATTGGGCGTTGCCGGTCATCGCGATGAGTTGGCCGCCCAAGCGTTTAATGAGCGGCACGATGGCGAGCAGCTCGCCCGATTCGCCGGAGTTGGACAGGGCGATGACGACATCATCGCGGGTGATCATGCCCAGATCGCCATGCGCGGCTTCGGCGGCGTGCACGAAATAGGCTGGGGTTCCAGTGCTCGACAGCGTGGCGGCAATCTTGCGCGCGATGTGGCCAGATTTGCCGATGCCGCAGACCACCACGCGGCCGCGGCATTCGAGGATCAGCTCGACGCCACGCAGGAAATCTTGGCCGATGCGCTCGCCCAAAGCGGCAATCGCCCGGGCTTCGATATCGAGAACGCGTCGGGCCAAGGCAAGGGTGTTGTCGGCTGCGGCGAGCATGGATTGCAGATGATGATTTGAGGCTGTCGAGTATATCAGAGGGGGGAGGCGTGTCGGCACGCGCGGTTTGGTTTGCGGTGAGGTCGTTGTGCTTGAGTGCTCAAAAACCCTGACTGCGTGATGCGATGAGATTCGGTAAGATCAGCATTCTTGCGAAATCTCAATCGATGGTTTTTGCGCGCCCCAGATGACCGAAACGCTTCTGTTGGTGTTCCTCTTGCTGGCTGCTGCTGTGGCGGTGGTCGGTATCTTCCGTGCGATTAATCTGCCGCCCGTGTTGGGCTATCTGCTGGTCGGTGCGTTGCTCGGGCCCAATGCGCTCAAGTTGATGCCAGACAGCATGGCCGCGCGGATGTTGGCTGAGGTGGGGGTCGCGTTCTTGCTCTTTTCCATCGGGCTTGAATTTTCACTGCCGAAAATTTTCAGCATGAAGCGGCTCGTCTTTGGATTGGGCGCTGCGCAGGTGATGT
>JBEAUN010000001.1:0-3006 GCA_041161415.1 Pseudomonadota bacterium
GATCGGCTTTTGCGGGTTGCCAAGGCCTGAGCGGGACATCTTGATGGCGCGTGCCAGGGCGTCGATCGCGGCATCCTGGCCGAACACCACCGCCTTCAGATCACGATCGAGATTTTTCAGCGCGGTGCGATCATCGGTGGATACCGAGCGCGGCGGGATGCGGGCAATGCGCGAGACGATCTCTTCGATCTCGGGTTTGCCGATGACTTTCTTCTGCTTGGATTTGGGCAGAATGCGCTGCGCCGCGCCGGCTTCGTCGATCACATCAATCGCTTTGTCAGGCAGGTGGCGGTCGTTGATATAACGCGCTGACAATTCTGCTGCGCTGGTGATTGCGGCATTGGAATACTTCACGCCGTGATGCTCTTCAAAGCGCGCCTTCAAGCCTTTGAGAATCGAGATGGTTTCATCCACCGAGGGCTCGTTGACGTCGACCTTCTGGAAACGGCGGGAGAGCGCGTGATCTTTTTCAAAGATGCCGCGGTATTCATTGAAGGTGGTGGCGCCAATGCACTTTAATTGCCCACTGGAGAGCGAAGGCTTCAAAAGATTAGAGGCATCCAGCGTGCCGCCCGAGGCCGAGCCTGCGCCAATCAGGGTGTGGATTTCGTCGATGAATAAAACCGCGTTTTGGTTTTCCACCAGCTGCTTTAAAACAGCCTTCAAGCGCTGCTCGAAATCGCCGCGGTATTTAGTGCCGGCGAGCAACGAGCCCATGTCAAGCGCATAGACTTGCGCATTGATCAATATCTCGGGCACGCGGCCTTCGACGATGCGTCGGGCGAGCCCCTCTGCAATCGCCGTCTTGCCCACGCCAGCCTCGCCCACCAGCAGGGGGTTATTCTTGCGGCGACGGCACAGGGTTTGAATCACGCGCTCGACTTCCAACTCGCGGCCGATGAGCGGGTCGATACGGCCCATCAAGGCTTGTTGATTGAGATTCTGGGTGTAGCTCTCCAGCGCGCCACCGGCGCCGGGGTTGGCGCCTTCGCCGTCTTGCTCGCTGGTTTCAGCAGGCTCGGGCGTGCGGGCGATGCTCGATTGTTGCGGGGCCTTGGTGATGCCGTGGGAAATGAAATTCACCACATCCAGCCGGCTGATGCCCTGGCGCTGCAGGAAATACACCGCATGGGAATCCTTCTCGCCGAAGATCGCCACCAGCACATTGGCGCCGGTGACTTCTTTTTTGCCCGAAGACTGCACATGCAAGATGGCGCGTTGAATCACGCGCTGGAAACCCAGCGTGGGCTGGGTGTCGATTTCCTCATTGCCGCCCACGGTGGGCGTGTGCTCATTGATGAAGGCAGAAAGCTCGCGGCGCAGGTCTTCGATATTGGCCGCGCAGCCGCGCAGCACTTCGGCCGCGGAAGGGTTGTCCAGCAATGCCAGCAACAGGTGTTCCACGGTGATGAATTCATGGCGCTTTTGACGTGCCTCGACGAAGGCCATGTGCAGACTCACCTCAAGCTCTTGCGCAATCATTTCAGTTTTCCTCCATTACACACACGAGGGGATGCTGATGCTGTCTTGCGAAACTGCTGACCTGCTCAACCTTCGTTGCTGCCACATCTCGCGGAAAAACGCCGCACACGCCTCGACCTTCTGTATGAACCTGCAACATGACCCGCGTGGCCCGCTCGCGATTCATGCCGAAAAATTCCTGCAACACCACCACCACGAAATCCATCGGGGTGAAATCATCGTTGAGCAGCAGCACTTTGTACATCGGCGGCGGGCCCACCTTGGGGCGCTCCAGCTCTATGACTGACTCTGTTTCTTTGCGTATTGCCATGGGGCCATTCTAATCACATTCGGGCGATCTGTAACACGCATACCGCAATCGATTCACGCGGAATTGGCGAGCGGTTTTTTGACTCGTCTCAGCCGATCCTTAAATCACACATTTCTGTGCGCGCACGAGACACTGGACAAAAAAACCGTTGACGATTTGTTGCTTGATCGAGTAAAAGCTTTCCGGTGTTCCTGTAATTGAGTGTGTTGTCGTCAAGCTGGACGGGTCTTCCGTTGTCTCTTGTACGCCTCTTTTTCAAGTATGGAACACGGCTAATCAACTTTTGAAAGAGTGTCATATGGCAACAGGTAAGGTAAAGTGGTTTAACGACGCAAAGGGCTTCGGGTTCATCACGCCCGATGATGGCGGCGAGGATGTGTTTGCGCACTTCTCCGCTGTGCAGTCCGGTGGGTTCAAGTCGCTCAAAGAAGGTCAGAGCGTGACTTTCGATGTGATTCAAGGACCCAAAGGCAAGCAGGCAGCGAACATCGTGCCGCTTGCTTGAAACATCTCCGCCGGAGGGGCGAAGTCTCCTCCGGGGTTTGGAACCCGCCTCGCGCGGGTTTTTTTATCTCTTTTTTGTCCTTTGATCGGCTTGCGAGGTGGCGCGATTGAATCCTAAAGCGCGTGATCGCCAAAGCCGCGGCGCGCGGCAAAACGCCGGCGCGTGCCCGCTCATTCTTTTCAATAAGCCCTTTGGTGTGCTGTGCCAATTCACCGGCGAGCCTGGGCAGCGCACACTGGCTGAATTTATCGATGTGCCCGGCGTCTATGCTGCGGGTCGGCTTGATGCCGACAGCGAAGGGCTTTTGGTGCTCACCGCAGACGGCGCATTGCAACACCATATTGCCGACCCTCGCCACAAATTACCCAAGGTGTATCTCGCGCAGGTGGAGGGCGAGGTGGGCGACCAGGCTTTGAAGCGGCTGTCTGCCGGGGTAGATCTGGGGGATTTCGCAACCGCGCCGGCAAGTGTGCGCAGAGTCGATGAACCCGCCTGGTTGTGGCCTAGGGTCAATGCCATTAAGTTAATAAAAAACAACCTATAATCATGTATTTGTGATACTATTCCAGCACTTTAAAAGCACAAAGAATGATGACCATGACTTTGCAACTCCCGTGCCATCTTTGCGGATCTAAGCCGCCATCTTTATTCGGATGAATTTGCTGCCCGGTCGCGCAAGCGACCTGGCGACTTTACCCGTGATCGTCTG
>JBEAUN010000002.1:0-3665 GCA_041161415.1 Pseudomonadota bacterium
GTGTCTTAGCAAGGCGCCCTGGTGTGCGGCGCTGGCTTCTGATTCTTGGCTGGAGTGCCAGCCCGGCGCTTGCGATTCTGGCGCGGCGGTATCTGTCGCGGGGGCGCGCTTCTGCTCGGCACCCAAGAGAGCCGGCGGAATACGTTCAGTGGAAATTGATTTGTCGGGATTAACTGCCACAGCCCCTCTCCAGCCAGGCACGCGGCGCGCATCAAGTCATGCGGCTGTCGTTGTCCCTGCAATTTGAAAGCTTTGTCGGGGACTGGAAGGGGCGGTTCCTGGGGCATGACCAAATTTGGTGCATGCACTGCAGCAATCTCGGCGGAAGTAGCGAGGAAAAATCGCTCGCTCGGGCTGATCGGGCAGACCTGCTGAGGTGCTCTTCAGAGGATGCGCCGGCCTATGCCGGGGATGGCGGCAAAGCGCGCACCGGTTTGACGCACTGCACACCAGTACGGTGCAATTTTTTTATTCGCTGAGCCGCATTGCGCAGCGGCCTGCCGAGCGACACAGCCGCCTAGACAGGTGCCTAAAAGCCCTAGGGATGGTGTTCAAAACCCCTCGCGCGCATCGCATCCCGTTGTCACGCGTCCTGCGGCGTTGGATTTTTTTGAGTGTGGAACGACCCGCCACACGCTGCAAAATCCGCCTTGCAGGCCACGCGACAACTGGCGCGCTGCATCGCGATGGGTTTTGAACACCATCCCCAGGCGCCAGGTTGAAATGCAGCGGTTTTGTGCCCAAGGGAATGCTGAGGATAGGCAGCGCCCTCTTAGCGGTAATACCCGCGATACCACGCCACAAATCGCCCGATGCCTTCTGCCACCGGGGTTTTGGGCGCGAAGCCGACTGCCTGTGCGAGCAAGGAGGTGTCCGCACTGGTGGCGGGCACATCGCCCTCTTGCAGCGGCAGGAAGATTTTTTCCGCGGTGCGGCCCAGTGCTGCTTCGAGTGTTTCGATGTAGGTCATCAGCGACACCGGGTCGTGATTGCCGATATTGAAGACGCGATACGGAACATTGCTGGTGGCGGGATCCGGGTGCATGGCATCGAATGTTTCATCGGGGGTGGCCGGGGTGTCCAGCACCCGCACCACGCCTTCGACGATGTCATCGACATAGGTGAAATCACGCAGCATCTTGCCGTGATTGAAGACTTCAATCGGGCGGCCCTCGAGGATGGCGCGGGTGAATAAAAACAGCGCCATGTCCGGCCGGCCCCAGGGGCCATAGACCGTGAAAAACCGCAAGCCGCTGGTGGGCAGATTGAAAAGATGGCTGTAGGTGTGCGCCATCAACTCATTGGCTTTTTTGGTGGCGGCATAGAGGCTCACCGGATGATCGACTGCATCATGCTCGGAAAAGGGCATGCGCGCATTGCCGCCATAGACACTGGAGCTGCTGGCATACACGAGATGCCCCACCGCGGTGTGGCGGCAGCCTTCGAGCACATTCATGAAGCCAGCAAGATTGCTCTCGACATAAGCATGCGGGTTTTTCAGCGAATAGCGCACCCCGGCCTGCGCGGCCAGATGCACCACGCGATCAAAGCGCTCCTTTTCAAACAGCGCCTCCATCCCGGCGCGGTCGGCGATATCCATTTTTTCAAAGCGAAACCGCGGGTGAGCAAGCCGCGCAAGCCGCGCTTCCTTGAGCGAGACCTCGTAATAATCATTGAGGTTATCCAGCCCCACCACCTCATCGCCGCGAGCCAGCAGCTTCTCTGCGGTGTGCATGCCAATAAAGCCGGCCGCGCCGGTGACGAGGATTTTCATGACTTGTTTTCCTGCCGCATCAGATCAAGAAGCTTGGCGTATTTGGTAAAGCTGTTAAAACAGCCGATGCCGATATGAACCAGCCCCGGCCAGCCATCCAGAAAGCCTAATCGGCAAAGATAAAATTTGATGAAGCGAAAAGTGGGGCTCACCACCACGCGCAGTGCCGAAGGCCGCTCGCCTTGGCGAAACAGCTCACGCGCGGCAATGGTGGTGTAGCGGTTTTGTTTGGCAAGATACGCATCGAGCGTCTCGGCGGAATCATGCAGCAAATCGCCAGCCAGCCGCCCCACGGTGCCCAGCGTGATCACCTTTTCATGCACCGGGTCTTCCGACCAGCGGGCGTGCTGGCGATGAAAGAGCCGCAAGCTCATGTCGGGATAGCCTTCGCCATGATTGAGATACCGCCCGAGAAAGCGATTGCGGCGGGGGAACATATACGCAAACTGATTGGGCTTTTCGAGCTCGCGCACAATCGCACCCTGCAAGGCCTCACTCACCCGCTCATCGGAATCCACACACAACACCCAATCATGTCGGGCGCTGTCGACCGCGAATTGCTTTTGCGCGCCAAAGCCTAGCCACGGCTGATGAATGACCCGCGCGCCCGCAGCAGCGGCTGCTTCGACTGTGCCATCGGTGCTGCCGGAATCGACCACCACAATCTCATCAGCAAAGGCGAGGCTGGCAAGGCACGCGGGCAGGATGTCAGCGCAGTTGTAAGTGATGATGCAGGCAGAGAGCATGGGGCAAGCGGCAAATGATCAGCGCGTATTTTACAAAGCTCACAGGCCGAGTGCGCGGCGCTGTTCGGCAATCAGGTGCATGATGCCGCCTTCAGCCAAGGCGAGCAGCGCATTGAGTTGCTCGCGTGAAAAGGGGCGGCCCTCTGCGGTGCCCTGCACTTCGACAAAGCCGCCGCTGCCGGTCATCACCACATTCATGTCGGTGTCGCAATCGGAATCTTCCGGATAATCCAGATCAAGCACCGGCTCACCCTGAAACACGCCCACCGACACCGCCGCCACAAAATCGCGCAAGGGGTGGGTGGCGATCTTGCCAGCGCGCACCAGCCCCGAGAGTGCATCATGCAGCGCCACACAAGCGCCAGTGATCGCCGCGGTGCGGGTGCCGCCATCGGCTTGCAGCACATCGCAATCGAGTGTGATCTGGCGCTCGCCCAGGGCCTCAAGATCGATCACCGCGCGCAGGCTGCGGCCAATCAAGCGCTGGATTTCCTGGGTGCGGCCGGACTGCTTACCTTTAGCCGCCTCACGCGCGCTGCGGGTGTGGGTGGAGCGCGGCAACATGCCATATTCCGCCGTCACCCAGCCGCTGCCTTTGCCACGTAAAAAGGGCGGCACCGAATCTTCCACGCTGGCAGTGCACAGCACACGGGTGTCGCCAAATTCAATCAGCACCGAGCCTTCGGCATGGCGGGTGTAATGACGATGAATACGCACCGGGCGCAATTCATCGGCTTTGCGATGAGAGGGGCGCATGAGGAGTCCTTGAGCAAGAGAGCGGCAAGTGTAGCCATGTGGCCTGCTTTGCGCCAAGTGTTATCTGATGCAATGTAGCGCCATGCGAAAATCATCTTCTTCGCAGGATGCGTAGGGCGGGCAACGGGTTACCCACGCGTGCTGGCTACGATCCATAACGCGTGGGTGGCAAAGCCACCTACCCTACGGGCAATCCCATTAAGTTAATAAAAAACAACCTATAATCATGTAGTTGTGATACTATTCCAGCACTTTAAAAGCACAAAGCATGATGACCATGACTTTGCAACTCCCGTGCCATCTTTGCGGATCTAAGCCGCCATCTTTATTCGGATGAATTTGCTGCCCGGTCGCGCAAGCGACCTGGCGACTTTACCCGTGATCGTCTG
>JBEAUN010000004.1:0-3916 GCA_041161415.1 Pseudomonadota bacterium
CCGCTGGCTGGCGAGGAGGCAGTCAGCAGGCTGTCTCAAGCCTCGACCCCGCAGTGACCGTCATTCCCGCGCAGGCGGGAATCCAGCATCGTTGCATTCTGGATTCCCGCCAACGCGGGAATGACGGGTGAGTTACTGGGGGCAGGTCTCAATGCTGTTCAAACTTTAAAGACATGACGCCGGGTGTGCCGGGTGTGTTCGCGGTACTGCCAGATACGCTCAATCAGGTTCGAGGTGACGCCAATGAAGCGCGTCCCATTCCGCTGGCTGGCGAGGAGGTAGTCAGCAGGCTATCTCACGCCTCGACCCCGCATTGACCGTCATTCCCGCCTACGCGGGAACGACGGGCGAGTTACTGGGGTCACCCATTAGCCCCTCCGTGTCAAAAATCAAAAACAATCCCCTGCGCCGAGAGGCGCATTGTCTTCGATCGCCTTCAATACTTCCAGGCGTTTGCGCTCCATGTCGCTCATGGTGATCAAGTCCCCACCCATGTCGCCCCCAGAAAAGATCAAAAGGGGACATTACTACTCTGGCGCTACACATCGGCACGCCTGCATTTGCCGTGCCCCACCATTGAGGCGCAATCCCCATTCCGTTAGAATGCCGTTTTCCTGCAGCTTGCATTCTCATGACCAAATACGTTTTCGTCACTGGCGGTGTCGTGTCCTCGCTGGGCAAAGGCATCGCGGCGGCCTCTTTGGGCGCCATTCTTGAGTCGCGCGGGCTCAAGATCACCCACCTCAAGCTCGACCCCTACATCAACGTAGACCCCGGTACGATGAGCCCCTTTCAGCATGGCGAGGTGTTCGTCACTGAAGACGGCGCAGAAACCGATCTTGATCTGGGCCACTACGAGCGCTTCACCCATGCGCGGATGAGCAAGCGCAATAACTTCACCACCGGCCAGATTTACGAGTCGGTGATCAAGAAAGAGCGCCGCGGCGAGTATCTGGGCCGCACGGTGCAGGTGATTCCGCACATCACTGATGAAATCAAACTGCACATCAAGCGCGGCGCGGAAGGCGCCGATGTGGCGATCGTCGAGATCGGCGGCACCGTGGGCGACATCGAGTCCTTGCCGTTCCTGGAAGCCATCCGTCAGATGGGCTTTGAAGAAGGCCGCAGCAATACCTGCTTCATCCACCTGACTTTGCTGCCTTACATCCCCACCGCCGGCGAGCTTAAAACCAAGCCCACACAGCATTCGGTGAAAGAGCTGCGCGAGATTGGTATTCAGCCCGATGTGCTGTTGTGCCGCGCTGATCGTGTTGTGCCGGATGACGAGCGGCGAAAGATTGCGCTCTTTACCAATGTCTCTCCTGAGGCGGTGATCTCGCTGCCGGACGCTGACAGCATCTACAAAATTCCCGGCGTGCTGCATCACCAGATGCTCGATGAAATCGTCTGCCACAAGCTCGACATCCTGGCGCGTGCGGCAGATTTGTCAGTGTGGTCGAAACTCGTCTTCGCGCTTGAGAACCCCGAGCATGTGGTCGATATCGCCTTTGTCGGCAAGTATGTCGATCTCACCGAGTCTTATAAATCGCTCACCGAGGCGCTCAATCACGCCGGCATGCACACTCGGTCGAAAGTGGTGATTCACTACATCGATTCCGAGCTGATCGAGCGCGACGGCTGTGGCGTGCTCGATGGCATGGACGCCATTTTGGTGCCCGGTGGCTTTGGCCGTCGCGGCACCGAAGGCAAGATCGCCGCGATTCGTCATGCGCGGGAAAACGGTGTGCCGTACCTTGGCATTTGTCTTGGTATGCAGTTGGCGACCATTGAATTCGCCCGCCATGTGGCCGGCCTCGCCGGCGCGCACAGCACTGAATTCGATACCGAGACCCCGCACCCGGTGATCGCGCTGATCACCGAATGGGTGGGGCAGGGCGGCCAGCTTGAAAAGCGCGATGAGAATTCCGATCTGGGCGGCACCATGCGCTTGGGCGGCCAGACCTGCGCGCTCGCGCCTGATTCCCTGGCGCGCAAGATTTACGGCGCTGACACCATTGTCGAGCGTCATCGCCATCGCTTTGAAGTGAACAACACCTATCTGACGCAGCTTGAACAGGCCGGGCTCAAGGTGTCAGGCCGCTCGCAAGATGCCGACCCCTTGTGCGAGATGATCGAGCTGCCGAATCACCCGTGGTTCGTGGGCTGCCAGTTTCATCCGGAATTCACCTCCAACCCGCGCAGCGGGCATCCGCTTTTCATCGCCTATGTCAAAGCGGCGCTGGCGAATCAGAAAAGCGCCAAGAAACCTCAACCGAAGATTGCGGCCGTATGAAACTCTGCGGATTTGATGTCGGGCTGAATCAGCCCTTTTTCCTGATCGCCGGGCCCTGTGTGATCGAATCGCGCGAGCTCGCGTTCGAGACTGCCGGGATGCTGAAAGAGCTCTGCGCGTCGCTCTCCATTCCGTTCATTTACAAATCCTCATTCGACAAAGCCAATCGCTCCTCAGGCAAAAGCTATCGCGGCCCAGGGCGGGATGCAGGCTTGAAGATCCTCGCGGATGTCAAACGCGAGATCGGCGTGCCGGTGCTCACCGATGTGCATGAGATCGATGAAATTGAGGAAGTCGCCTCGGTGGTCGATGTGCTGCAAACCCCCGCCTTTTTGTGCCGGCAGACCGATTTCATCAATGCGGTGGCCGCCAGCGGCAAGCCGGTGAATATCAAAAAAGGCCAGTTTCTCGCGCCCGGCGACATGAAAAATGTCGTCGATAAAGCGCGCGAAGCCAATGGCGGCGCCGACACCATCATGGTCTGCGAGCGCGGGGTGTCGTTTGGTTATAACAACCTCGTCTCGGATATGCGCAGCCTCTCCATCATGCGCGAGACCGGCTGCCCGGTAGTGTTCGATGCCACCCACTCGGTGCAGCTGCCGGGCGGGCAGGGCGCCTCCAGCGGCGGTCAGCGTGAATTTGTACCAGTGCTGGCGCGCGCGGCGGTGGCGGTGGGTGTGGCAGGGCTTTTCATGGAAACGCACCCCAACCCAGCGAGCGCGCTTTCCGATGGCCCGAATGCCTGGCCCTTGACGAAAATGAAGGCGCTGCTCGAAACGCTCAAGGCGATCGATGGCATCACCAAACAAAGTGGGTATTTGGAAACGACGTTGTGATGATCACAGCGCGAGCGGCGAATCATTGATCGCCGGAAGTGGGTTTTTAAATTCAGCAACAGCAGGGAATAAAAAATGAGTGCAATTGTCGATGTCGTCGCGCGCGAGATTCTGGATTCCCGCGGCAACCCCACGGTGGAAGCCGATGTGCTTCTCGAATCCGGTGTCATGGGCCGCGCTGCGGTGCCGTCGGGCGCCTCCACCGGCTCGCGTGAAGCCATCGAGCTGCGCGATGCCGAACCCAAGCGTTATCTGGGCAAGGGCGTGCTGCGCGCCGTGGAAAACGTGAACACCGAAATCTCCGAGACCATCATCGGGCTGGACGCCGAAGAGCAAAGCTTCATCGACAACACCCTGATCGAGCTCGATGGCACCGACAATAAATCGCGCCTGGGCGCCAATGCCATGCTGGCGGTGTCGATGGCGGTGGCCAAGGCGGCGGCTGAAGAAGCTGGCTTGCCGTTGTATCGTTATTTCGGCGGCGCGGGCCCGATGGCCATGCCGGTGCCGATGATGAATGTGATCAACGGCGGCGCGCACGCCAACAACAGCCTCGACATCCAGGAATGCATGATCATGCCGGTGGGCGCCACCTCCTTCCGCGAGGCGCTGCGTTGCGGCACCGAGATTTTCCATGCGCTCAAAAAGCTCACCGACAAAAAAGGCTATCCCACCACCGTGGGCGACGAAGGCGGCTTTGCGCCCAATGTGGCCGGCACGCGTGAAGCGCTGGACATGATTCTCGAATCGATCTCGGCCGCGGGCTATGAAGCCGGCCGCGATGTGC
>JBEAUN010000014.1:0-4006 GCA_041161415.1 Pseudomonadota bacterium
TGGCTATCGAAGCTCAGCACCCGATTGCCGCTGCGATCGATCAGGTATTTATGAAAATTCCACTGCGGCCGCTTGCCGGTGGTGCGAATCAGCGCTTCATAAAAGGGCTGGGTATTCGGGGATGCAATCGACACCTTGCCGAACATCGGGAATTTCACGCCATACGTGAGCCGGCAGAAATCCGCGATCTCTTTGGCCGAGCCAGGCTCCTGCTGACCGAAATCATTGGAGGGAAAGCCCAGCACCGTGAGCCCGCGCGACTCGTATTTGGCATGCAGCGCCTCAAGCCCTTCGTATTGCCGAGTGAAACCGCACTTGCTGGCGGTATTCACCACCAGCAGCACGCGTCCGCTGTACTGGCACAAGTTTTGGGGCGATGAATCCTGCAGCCGGACCAAACCCTGACTGGATGTCGGGCCAAGCAAGGGCGGGCAGCTTGCGTGCGCCGGCGCCCACGCAAGGAGGCTGGCCAGCGCGGCAAATCCATATAACCCGCAATGCCCGCGGCGCAGGTGGCGGGTGATAATGCATCTGAAAGATCCAAGCGATTTGAACATGGCTCACTCATTTGACATCCTTTCTCAGGACTGTACATCAAGCCCGCACCTTGCGGCACACCTCCATGGAAACCCGTTAAAATTTCCGGCTGATGACAGATAGATTTTTTATTTTGTCCTGGACAACGAAATCACAAGACCGCTACGATAGTTTCCACTACGCTGGGCGTCAATCGCGCCTTCCGGCTTCTGTCTACGACAACAATGCCTAAAGACAAACCTACCCAACCGCACCTGCCGATTGGCGCTGTCGAACGTGACACAGGCCTGCCTAAAGACACGCTTCGCGTCTGGGAGCGGCGCTATGGCTTTCCCAATCCGGCGCGCGATGCGCTGGGTGAGCGGCTCTACAGCCCTGAGGATGTGGAGAAATTGCGGCTCATCAAACGGCTCCTCGATCAAGGCCACCGCCCCAGCAAACTCATCACGGCAGATGCCAGCACCCTGGCCGCGCTGATTGAAGCCCATCGCCCAAGCCCCGAGGCGCCGCATTGTGAAGCGCTGCTCGCCCTGGTGAGGGTCACTCGGGCAGATGAGTTGCGCGCCGCCTTGGGTCAGACCCTGCTGCAACAAGGCCTGGTGCGCTTTATCTGCGACACACTCACTCCGCTCACCCGCATGGTGGGCGAGGCGTGGGTGCGCGGCGAAGTGCAGGTCGTTGATGAGCATCTTTACAGCGAACTGGTGGAAAACATCCTCCGCGCCGCCATCGGCGCACACCTTGGGCGCGGCAACTCACCGCGGATTTTGCTCACCACTGTGCCGGATGAAGAACACGGCCTGGGACTTTTGATGGCTGAGGCGATGATGACCGCCGAGGGCGCGCTGTGCACCTCGCTGGGCACGCGCACCCCGCTCAATGACATCCAGCGCGCCGCCAGCGAGGGCCGCTTCGATGTGGTGGCGCTGTCTTACTCGGCGCGCTGCTCGGTGCGCACGGTCACCGACAGCCTCAACACCCTGCGCCAAGGGCTGCCCCAACAGATCGCACTATGGGCAGGCGGCGCGGGCTTGCGCGCCACCGACAAACTCGCCGCCGGCATTCTGCCCATCTTGCAGATCGCCGATGTGCCCCAATGCGTGCGCGACTGGCGCACCCAACACGGAAAGCGCACTTGATGCGACACCTCATCCTGGTGCTGGGCGACCAACTGGACGACCACAGCGCGGCGCTGGCCGACATCGACCCGGCCCGCGATCGCGTGCTGATGATCGAAGCGATCCAAGAATCCACCCACGCGCCCTCCCACAAGGCGCGCACCGTGCTGTTTCTGTCGGCCATGCGGCATTTTGCCAAGCGGCTCCAATCCCGCGCGCTGGCTGTGGATTACCTGGCGCTGGGCACCCACCCGCATACGTCGCTCGCCGCCGCGCTGGCGGCGCAGCTTAAAGCCACACGCCCGGAAAAACTCATCGTCGTCGAGCCGGGTGAATACCGCATGCGCGAATCGCTTAAGGCGGCATGCAAAGCAAGCGGCACGGCGCTCACGATCCTGCCCGACACGCATTTTCTGTGTTCTCTCGAACAATTCCGCGCCTGGGCGGGGGACACCTCGCGGCTGCGCATGGAGACCTTTTATCGCCGCATGCGCCGCGCCACCGGGGTGCTGATGCAAGGCGACGAGCCCGAGGGCGGGTTGTGGAATTACGACGCGGAAAACCGCGGCAATTTCGGCAAGAGCGGCCCGGGTCTCATGGTGCCGCCACGCGGCTTTCCGCCTGATGACATCACCCGCCACGTGATGGAAGAGGTAGAGCGCCTCTTGCCCGACAACCCCGGCTCGCTGGCGCATTTTGATTGGCCGGTGACGCGTGATCAGGCCCGCGCCGCGCTCGATGATTTCATTACCCACCGCCTGCCGCTTTTCGGCCGCTACCAGGACGCGATGTGGTCCCGCGAGCCTTATCTCTACCACGCCCGCATTTCCGCGGCGATGAATCTGAAGCTCCTCGACCCGCGCGATGCGATTGACGCCGCCGTTAAAGCGTACCGTGCAGGTCACGCGCCGCTGGAAAGTGTGGAAGGCTTCGTGCGGCAAATCATGGGCTGGCGCGAATTCATCCGCGGCGTGTATTGGCTGGACATGCCGACGATGAAAACCGCCAATCATTTCGGCCACACCCGCAAGCTGCCCCAGTGGTACTGGACGGGCGAGACGCACATGAACTGCATGCGGGAGACGGTGCGGCAAGTGATCGATCACGGCTACGCCCATCACATCCAGCGGCTGATGGTCACCGGGCAATTCGCGCTGTTGGCCGGCATCGCGCCCACCGAAGTGGGCGACTGGTATCTGGGGATGTACACCGACGCTGTGGAATGGGCAGAGCTTCCCAACACCGCCGGCATGGCGCTTTTCAGCAATGGCGGGCGTTTCACCACCAAGCCTTATGTGGCCTCCGGGCAATATATCAAGCGCATGAGCAATTACTGCGCGGGCTGCCGTTATAAACCGGAAGTGCGCCACGGCGAAGACGCCTGCCCGATGACGAGCCTCTACTGGCATTTCCTCAGCCAACACCAAGACGAACTCGCCAAAAACCCGCGCGCAGGCACCATGCTGCTGAGCTTCAAACGCTTGAGCGAAGAAGAACGCCGCGCCATCGATACGCATGCCATGGGCATACTGGAGGGCCTGGATGGGTTATAGGCTTGAAGGGCTTGGGCCGCCCCCGGACATGTGTCACAGCGGCGTCACCAGATCCGTCATCTGCTTTGCTACAATCCGCCCACATTTTCTTCCACCACCGCACCGCCATGCTGTATCCCGAACTTTTTAAGTCCCTGGAATCTGCGCGCTGGAACATGGCTTCCGACATCCCCTGGGCGCAGTTTGACCCTGCGCGCTTGAGTGATGAGCAGGCGCTCACCATCAAGATGAACGCCATCACCGAGTGGTCAGCGCTCCCCGCCACCGAGATGTTTCTGCGCGACAACACCGATGACTCCGATTTTTCCGCCTTCATGTCGGTGTGGTTTTACGAAGAACAAAAACACGCCCTGGTGCTGATGGAATACCTGCAGCGCCATCGCCCGGAATTCGCGCCCACCGAAGCCGAGCTGCATGCGGTGCGTTTCCCCTTCGACCCCGCGCCCGCGCTGGAAACACTGATGCTGCATTTTTGCGGCGAAGTGCGGCTCACCCAGTGGTATCGCCGCGCCGCCGAGTGGCACACCGAGCCAGTGATCAAGCACATCTACGATCTGCTCTCGCGCGATGAAGCGCGCCACGGCGGGGCGTACCTGAAATACATGAAGCGGGCGATTGAGCGCACCGGCAATGCCGCCCGCGCCGCGTTTTCCAAAATCGGCGTGCTGATGGCGGCCAGCGCCCGCGCACAAAAGCCGCTGCACCCGACCAACCTGCATGTGAATCAATCGCTCTTCCCGAATGACACCGTGCAAAGCCGCCTGCCCGACCCCGATTGGCTCGAGCACTGGCTGGATC
>JBEAUN010000024.1:0-17431 GCA_041161415.1 Pseudomonadota bacterium
GCGTCCACTGGCCATCGATCAGGCTTTCAAGATGCACATGGAAGTCATGCCAGGAAGCTTGGGAGTTATTGAGGATCTCCTTGATCACGATGAATTCTTCACCTTCGATGCCGGCTTCTGCGGAAGAGATAACCGGGGTAATGGTTTGAAGCGAGGGGCCAATCACCTCGTTGAATGTGAGGGTTTGCTGCGCGCTCACATTCAATGACAACACCGACAAGGCGGCGCCCAGGGCGAGCGGGGCGGCGAATTTTTTGATGGCGAACATATCTGACTCCTTTTTGGTTTGAGAAAAATCGGCACAAGCATGTGTGCCGGAGGAGTCTTCGCAAGGGGTGTGCCAGTGATGGGGTGTTATGGGCGTGTCATCTTCGGTCGAGAGTGAGCGGCGCCTCGCGCGCTGTAAGCATCATGCTTTTGTCATGCCGCGCAGTTAAGGGGTTGTCAGATTTTTCGACAGGCGTGCTTTGCTGCATCAGGCTTTGAAAATTTCTTCCTGCGCCGCCATGCTCACCGCCTTCACCGCCGGGTGGCTCACCCGGCGTTCGGTGCTGATGGCGTAAAGCTCTTCACACACCTCAGGAATCTCACCCACCGCTTTGACATGAAACTGGCGCTCCACATCTTCGCTGATGGCAGTGGGCGCGATGAAGAGCCCGGCGCCTGCCTGGCCAAAGGCTTTCATCAGCGCGCTGTCGTCAAATTCTCCGACCACGCGCGGGCGCAGATCATGGGCTTCCATCCACTGCATCAGCTTGCCGCGAATGGCGGTGTCTTCCCCGGGCAGCAACAGCGGCGCTTGATTGAGGCATTGCGGGAATTTACCGCGCAGCGATTTGATGAGCGGCGCCGTGCCAAATACGCTGACCGAGCTCTTGCCCAGAAAATGGCTGTAGCCGCGAACATTGATATTGCCCGGCATGGGGCGGTCGGCGATCACCATGTCGATGCGGTTGATGGCCAGATCGGCCAGCAGCAGCGCTAGCCGGCCTTCGCGGATAACGAGCCTGGGCGGCGCTTTGGCGCGCATGGCCGGCTCCACCAAGCGGTAAGCGACCGACTTCGGCACCGAGTCGGCCACCCCGACGCGAAAGGGCTGGCTGTGACGGGCGTCGATATCGCGCAGCCACGCTTGAAGCTCATCACCGAGCGCGAATATTTGTTCGGCATAACGCAACACGCCTTGGCCGATTTCAGTGAGCTCAAGGCCGCGACCGACACGGCGAAAGAGCTCCACGCCCATTGCTGACTCAAGCTCTTGCAGCTGGCCGCTGATCGATTGCGGGGTGAGGTGCAGCTGCTCGCTGGCGCGGGCGATCGAGCCGGTCTTGGCCACGGCCCAAAAATAACGGAGGTGTTTGTAGTTCAGCGCAGACATAATGTGAGCCGATTCTTTTAATCAGGAAAAATCGTACTGTAACTCAAAATGTTTTGCATTGTTCGAGGTGTTTGGCGCGGCTAGACTTGGGCCGTCATCGTTCCTGATTGGAGATTGCACCATGGAGCTGGATATTCGGGCGAAGGGTTTCGAGCTGACTGCCGCGATCGAGCAGCACATCCGCCGGCGCTTGCAGTTTGCGCTCGATTGGGCGCGGCATGGCATCGGGCGAGTCACGGTAAGATTGTCCGATGAAAATGGCCCACGAGGGGGCTTGGACAAGCGCTGTGCGATTGTGGTGTCGCTGCCCGCGCAATCCGAGCTGGTGATCGAGGATACGCGAGATGATATTTACCGCGCGATTGATCATGCAGTGGAGCGGCTGGGGCGTAATCTGGCAAAAAGACTGGCTCGCTCGCGTGCTCACGCAAAAATTCGACCGGCTCTTGTACTGAGCTGAGGCTGCCCCCATATTGACGGCATCCACTGAAAAGGAGAAAGACTCAACATGAAACGCATCTTCTTGTTTCTCGCCACCAACCTCGCCATCATGGTGGTGCTGGGCATCGTGGCCTCGCTCACCGGCGCCAATCGCTTCATCGGCGCCAACGGCATCAGCATGGGCGCGTTGTTGCTTTATGCCCTCATCTTCGGCTTCGGCGGGGCTTTCATTTCGCTTTTGATGTCAAAGACGATCGCGAAGTGGAGTACTGGCGCGGTAGTGATTCAAACGCCGACCAATTCCACCGAGATGTGGCTCATGGACACCGTGGCGCGGCTTGCCAAAAAAGCCAACATCCCCATGCCGGAGGTGGCGGTCTATGACGGTGAGCCCAACGCCTTTGCCACGGGCGCCAGCAAAGGCAGCTCCTTGGTGGCGGTGTCTACCGGGCTGATGCAGACCATGAATCGCGACGAGGTGGAGGCGGTGCTTGCCCATGAAGTGGCGCACATTGCCAACGGCGACATGGTGACGCTCACGCTCATCCAGGGCGTGGTTAATACCTTCGTGATTTTCATCGCACGGATCGTGGGCTATGCGGTGGATTCCTTCCTGCGTCGCAATAGCGAGGAAAGCAGCGGGCCGGGGATCGGCTATCACGTCACGGTGATTGTGTGCGACATCGTCTTTGGCATCCTGGCCAGCATGATCGTGATGTATTTCTCGCGGCATCGCGAATACCGCGCGGATGCAGGTGCCGCCTGGCTGCTGGGTTCGCCGCAACCGATGATCAATGCGCTGCGCCGCTTGGGCGGCGTTGAAGCAGGTGAGCTGCCCAATAACGTGGCCACGGCCGGCATCAATGGCCGGGGCGGCTGGATGGCGCTGTTTTCGAGCCACCCGCCGATTGCTGCCCGTATCGAAGCGTTGTCCCGCGGCTGATCGACTCAATCTGAAAGAATAATGTGAACACCATTCAATCTTTTGCCACCGGCCCCATGTGGGCCGGTTTTATTATTTTTGTCTGCACCATGCTCGCCCTCGATCTTTTTGTGTTGGGCGGGCGCAAGGCGCATAAGGTCAGCGCGAAAGAAGCGCTGGGCTGGGTGTGCATGTGGGTGAGTTTGGCCTTCGCTTTTGCCGGGCTCTTGTGGTGGTATCTCGATGCCAATCTCGGGCGTGAAATTGCCAATCGCAAGACACTGGAATTCATCACCGGTTATCTGATCGAGCAGAGCTTGTCGGTGGACAACATGTTTGTCTTCGTGATGATCTTCGGTTATTTCGCGGTGCCGCCGGAATTGCAGCGCCGTGTGCTGCTCTACGGGGTGCTGGGCGCGATCGTGATGCGCGCCGGGATGATCTTGGCTGGTGTGTGGCTGGTGACGAAATTCTCCTGGCTGCTGTATGTCTTCGGGGCATTTTTGGTGATCACCGGCGTGAAGATGCTGATCTTCGCCGACAAGGAGCCTGACCTTGAGCAAAACCCGCTGCTGCGCTGGCTGCGCGGGCATATGCGCATCACCCGAGAATTCCACGGTGAAAAATTTTTCGTGCGCCGTGATGGCCTGCTGTGGGCCACGCCGATGTTCCTGGTGCTGCTGCTGATCGAGGCGAGCGATGTGGTGTTTGCGGTTGATTCCATCCCGGCCATTTTCGCCGTGACGACCGACCCCTTCATCGTGTTTACCTCCAACATCTTCGCCATCATGGGACTGCGTGCGCTGTATTTCCTGCTGGCTGACATGGCAGATCGCTTTCATTTGCTCAAATACGGCCTGGCGATCGTGCTGGTTTTCATCGGCGTGAAAATGCTGATCGCACCGTGGTTCCATGTGCCGATACACTGGTCCTTGTCTATGGTCGGCCTGATCATCGCCAGCTCGATTGTCTTGAGTCTTGTCAGCACCAATAGAAAGGAGGCGCAATGAGTGCGCCCATTGAATTG
The DNA here is from genome assembly GCA_041161415.1 of Pseudomonadota bacterium. GTDB lineage: Bacteria > Pseudomonadota > Gammaproteobacteria > Burkholderiales > Rhodocyclaceae > JBEAUN01. Next base: position 3,769 of record JBEAUN010000024.1, read on the forward strand.
AAACACGACGACCTGGGGCGCGTGGTGAGCGCGAAATTTGTCTCCGCCGCGCCACTCCCCAGCGATGCCGAGCCCTGGCTGGTGGCGATCGATGGCTCGAAACAATCGCTCCACGCGCTGGAAGAAGCCGTCAAACTCGCCGCTGCTGCGCGCCTGAGTGTGAGCCTCGTTACGGTGCTGCCGTGGCGCTCAAAGGAAGCCTCGATTGATCTGCCACATCAGGGCTGGGCGCAACTTGCCGATGCTGCGGCCCGGCTCGATGAAGCAGGGCTGCCCTGGCAGGCCTTTGCTGTGATGGACGAGCCGGCTGCGGGCATTCTGGCGTGCGCCAAAGACTTGGCCGCCCGCGTGATTGTGATCGGCAGCCACGGCCGCGGTGCGGTCGAGGCGATGCTGATGGGCTCGGTGGCGCTCGAGGTCTTGCACCACGCGAAAGTGTCGGTGATGGTGGTGCGGTCTTAGGGGGCGGGCGGGGCTCGTCTTCCTGCTGCAAGCGCGAGGGCCCGATTGGGCAGCGTCTTTTTGTGAAAGGCAGCCATCTTGAGCGGTGAACACATCATCTTGCGAAGAGTAATTTTGGTGGTGTTGTTCACGGCGCTCACCGTGGGCTCACTGGTGGTGCTGCACCCTTTCATCATCCCGGTGGCCTGGGCCGCGGTGTTGGCGTATACCACCTGGCCGCTGCATCTTCGTTTGATTCGCGGCTGTGGTGGGCGCACCTGGGCGGCGGCGGGCTTGATGACCTTTTTATTGATCATCGCCTTTGTCGGCCCGCTATTTGTCTTTGTGCTGCTGATGCAAAGCGAGCTTCATCGGGCGTATGAAGCTGTCATGGCGGCCCTGCAGCGCGGGCCTTTGGTGCTGCCGCCGGCGATTGCCAAGCTGCCGGTGGTGGGCGGGTTTTTGCAAAGCGAGCTGGACCTAGCGAGCCAGGACCCGGCGGCCTTCGCCCAGAGCCTGGGCGAATGGGCCACACTGCGTGGCGGCGAGGTCAGCCTGCTATTGGGCGGGGTGGGGCGCAATGCAGCGAAATTCGCGCTCTCTTTGATCACGGTGTTTTTTCTTTATTGTCACGGCCAAAGCCTGGTCACGCAAACGCGCCTGGTGCTGCATCGGGCGATCGGGCCCCGGGTCGATCATTATCTTGCCAAAGTGGGCGCGACCACCCGCGCTGTGGTGTTCGGGCTGGTGCTCACCGCCTTGGCGCAAGGCACCCTGGCGGGCTTGGGCTATGCCGTCGCCGGTGTCGCCGCGCCAGTGTTGTTGGGCGCACTGACCGCGCTGCTCGCGCTGCTGCCTTTTGGGGCGCCCATGGTGTGGTTGCCAATCAGCGTGTGGCTGCTGCTCACCGGCGAGGTGGCCGCTGGCGCGGGCTTGATGGTGTGGGGGTTTGCGGTGGTGAGCTGGGTGGATAACCTGATTCGCCCGATCGTGATCAGCAACGCGACCGATATTCCTTTTTTGCTGGTGATGTTCGGCGTGTTGGGCGGCCTGGCGGCCTTTGGTTTGATCGGTGTATTTCTCGGCCCGGTGCTGCTGGCGGTGATGCTGGCAGTGTGGGAGGAGTGGCTCGAAGAGGCTTGAAATAGCGATAAGGGGCTTGATTCAAGATTGGGTGCCCGCATCGGGCTCGATTGGCGGCGTGTTCGTGGTGTCAAACACCCAATCAATGCGCGTTGCGACGCTGTCTTCGAACACAAACTTGGCCCTTGAGTATTGGCCGAGCATTCAAAGTCAGCTCATGAATCCCATATCCCCGGAAAGCCCCGGCGTCGTCCGCATGTCGCGGATGAACCGGGGCGGGAAACGTTAATTTCCTAATTCGATCTTCCCGCTTACGGTGACGGTCACGGTGCTCTCACCCGCAGCGATCGGCATTGGGGCCGATTCCGGCATGGCGGCGCGCATCATCATCGGCATACGTGGTGGGCGCAAGCCGCCTGTCTGAACACTCAATTGCGTGATGCGGTAGGGCTTGCCCAATTGGTCCGAGATTTTTTTTGCGCGAGACTGGAAGGTATCCAGCGCTTCGCGCATGGCCTCATCCTCGGCTTGCCGACGCGTTTCAGGGGCGCTGGAGAGCTGGATATCGCCCACCATTGCATAATCCTTGAGGCGGCCCAAGAGCTCGGAGAGCTTTGGGATATCACGCGATTCAAGGTCGATCTCAGCGCGCATCCGCCAGCTTTCCAGGCGGTTGGATTTGCCATAAATCGGCGAGGTTTGCGTGTCGCCGGTGCGGCTCTTCACGCCGTTGAATTTGGTGGCAATCCCCAGGATGGCGCCCAAAGCGTTATTGACCCGTTTGGCGAGCTCTGCTGGGTTGGCGTCTTGCATTTCCACAAACACCGTCGCCCGGGCGAGATCATTGGGCGCTGTGTATTGCGCATCGGCAGAAAGGTCGATCTGCGTGCCACTGGCCTGCGTGGCCAAGGGGCAGAGCAGGGCGGCGATCAACATCAAGCGAACAGTGCGGGACATACCGGACTCCTGGTTGAGCGAAAAAACAAAGTGTCTCAAACCCGCGCCAATTCCGCCACATAGCGGCGCCAGTTTTCTACGTAGTGCGCGGCGTTGGCGCGCATTTTGGCGACATCCTCATCGCTCAAGGTGCGCACCACCCGCCCGGGCGAGCCGACCACCAGTGAGCGATCTGGAATCACCTTGCCCTCGGCGATCAAGGTGTTGGCGCCGATCAAACATTCGCGCCCGATCTTTGCGTGATTGAGCACCACCGCCTTCATGCCGATCAGGCTGCCATCGCCCACGGTGCAACCATGCAGCATCGCCATGTGGCCCACGGTGATGTCAGCACCCAAGGTGAGCGGGGCGCCGATATCAGTGTGCAGCACTGAACCATCTTGCACATTGGTCCCAGCTCCGACGATGATCGGCTCGTTGTCGCCCCGCAGCACACAGCCCCACCACACGCTCGCGTTGTCCTCGAGCACCACATCGCCGATCAGCACCGCGGTGTCCGCGACCCAGGATTGCTCAGCGAGTCGCGGGGTGCGGCTACCCAGGGCGTAGAGCGTCATGCCGGGCGTTTCCAGGTGAGGTCGAGTTCGCGTGCGGCTTTCACATCATCGAGTCTGCGCACCGGCTGGGTCCAGGGCGCGCCTTTGACCTTCTCCGGGTTGTGCCGCGCTTCTTCGAGAATTTGCACCATGGCATCAACAAAAGCATCGAGGGTTTGTTTCGATTCGGTTTCCGTCGGCTCGATCAGCAAGCACTCCGGCACCAGCAGCGGGAAATAGCTGGTAGGCGCGTGATAACCGAAATCAAGCAGCCGCTTGGCGATATCCATTGCGGTGATGCCAAATTCGTCTTTCTGCGGCTTGGCGGTGATGATGAATTCATGGCTCGCGCGGCGGTTGTTGTAAGCGATCTTGTACCCCGCAGCCTCGAGTTTTTTCATGAGGTAATTGGCATTGAGCGTGGCAAACTCCGCCACCCGTCGCATGCCTTCCGCCCCGAGCAGTCGGGCGTAGATATAGGCGCGCAGCAGCACCCCGGTGTTGCCCATGAAGGCACTCAGCCGCCCGATACTCTGGGGCAGGTCTTTTTCATTCAGCCAGCGATAGGTGTCGCCGCTTTTGCCCACCACCGGGATGGGCATGAAGGGCAATAGCCGCTTGCCCACGCCCACCGCACCCGCGCCCGGCCCCCGCCGCCATGCGGCGTGGAGAAGGTCTTATGCAGATTCATGTGAATCACATCAAAACCCATGTCGCCAGGGCGAACCATGCCCAGGATGGCGTTGAGGTTCGCGCCGTCGTAGTAGGTGAGCCCGCCAGCGGCGTGGACGATCTCCTGGATCTCGGTGATCGAGCGTTCGAAGACGCCCAGCGTTGAAGGATTGGTCAGCATCAATCCGGCGGTTTGCGGACCCACCGCGGCGCGCAGCGCTTCGAGGTCCACGTTGCCGTCGCGATCAGTAGGGATTTCGCGAACGCTGTAGCCGCACTGGATGGCGGTGGCGGGGTTGGTGCCGTGCGCAGCATCCGGCACGATGATTTCGGTGCGAGCCGTATCACCCCGCGCGGCGTGGTAAGCGCGAATCATCGCCACCCCGGCGAATTCACCTTGGGCGCCTGCCATTGGCGTGAGCGACACGCCGGCCATCCCGGTGACTTCCTTCAAGATTTCCTGCAGCTCATAAAGACACGACAGCACGCCTTGGCCGGTGGCTTCATCTGCGAGCGGATGACGGTTCAAAAACGGCGGCAACATCGCGAGTGAATTGCAGGCCCGCGGGTTGTACTTCATGGTGCAGGAACCCAGCGGGTAGAAATTCGTGTCGATGGAGAAGTTTTTTTGTGAGAGCTGCGTGTAGTGGCGCACCACATCGAGCTCGGAGACTTCCGGCAACAGCGGGGCGATCTTCCTGCGCAGATGGGCAGGAATGCCGATGGCAGGGTTTTGCGGGGCAGGCGCTTGATTACGATTGGCGCGGCCGGGTTGGGAGCGTTCAAAAATCAGCATGGGAATGAGTCCTTGAGGGCGTCGCGCAGGGCGGCTGCGAAGGTTTCGAGGTCTTGGCTGGTTTTGGTCTCGGTGGCGCAGACCAGCAGCGCATTCCCAAGCTCGGGGTAGTGAGCGGAAAGATCAAGCCCGCCATTGATGCGCTTGTCACGCAAACGCGCCAGCACCGGGGCCACGGGCTTCTCAAGACGCAGCACGACTTCATGGAAACGCGGTGCGTCGAAGACTTGGGTGACACCGGGAATGCCGGTGAGCAGCTTGACGAGCGTGTTGGTATTCACGTGGCTCGCGGTGGCGATGTTTTCCAAGCCAGCCGGGCCGGTGATGGAAAGATAAATCGTCGCCGCGGTGACCATCAGGCCTTGATTGGTGCAGATGTTCGACGTGGCCTTGGAGCGGCGGATATGCTGCTCGCGCGCTTGCAGGGTGAGCGCGAAACCCGGCTTGCCGTCGAGGTCAACAGTGCGGCCGATGATGCGACCGGGCATTTGGCGAACCAGCGCTTGCTTGCAGGTGAGGTACCCCAGATACGGCCCGCCAGATGACAAAGGAATACCGAAGGGCTGCGCTTCGCCGCAGGCGATGTCAGCGCCTGCCGTGCCCCATTGGCCGGGCGGGGTCAAGAGCGAGAGCGACATCGGGTTGCAGGCGGCAATCACCAGCGCGCCTTTCTCATGCGCCCAATCGGTGAGTGCATCAGGCTCTTCCAGCACGCCGAAGAAATTGGGCTGGCCGATCACCAGCGCGGCAAAGGGCGTGGCGGCTGCAGCCTCCAGCGCGCTGCGGTCGATGCGGCCGGTGTGTTTGTCATAAGCGATATCTGCCAGCTCGATGCCTTGCTGACCGACGATGGCACGGGCCGCTTCACGATAAAGCGGGTTGATGCTGGTGGGCACCAGCACGCGTTTGATACTGCCTTTTGAGGCGCGCACCGCCATCAGGATCGCTTCCGCCAACCCCGAGCCGCCGTCGTAGAGGCTCGCGTTGGCCACATCCATGCCGGTGAGGCTCGCGATCATGGTTTGCCATTCGTAGAGCAATTGCAGCGTGCCTTGGCTGGCTTCGGCCTGATAGGGCGTGTAGGCGCTGTAATATTCGCCGCGCGTCACCAGCTGCCACACCGCCGCAGGGATGTGGTGTTCATAAGCCCCCGCACCAATGAAATTCAGCCAGCGGCCATCGGCTTCCGCCCGCTCGCTCATCAAGCGCGTGACTTCCATTTCCGATAATGCAGGCGCCACATCCAGCTTGCCGGCGATCAGCCGCGCGGGGATTTCGTCGAATAGCGCATCGATACTGGGCGCACCGATGGTGGCCAGCATGTCGCGGATGTCGTCTTCAGTGTGCGGGATGAACGGCATGTCAGTGGGCCTCGGATTCGACCACGCCAGCATAGCCAGCGGCATCGAGCAGTTGATCGAGATCAGCGGCATTGGCTGGACGAATCTTGAAAAGCCAGGCGGCGTAGGCGTCGGTATTCACAGATTCGGGGGCATCGCTGGCGTCGGTATTGGCAGCGACGATTTCACCTGCGATGGGGGCGTAAATGTCAGACGCTGCTTTGACGGATTCCACCACCGCGATTTCTTCGCCGGCTTTTACTTGGCGGCCGGCTTCTGGCAGATCGAGAAACACGATGTCGCCCAGCGCTTCTTGGGCGTGGTCGGTGATGCCGACTTCAACGAGACCCTCATCGGTGAGGCGCGCCCATTCGTGGGACTTGGTGTACTTGAGGTTGTTGGGGGTGTTCATGAGGGCTCTCCAGATCAAATTTGAATGAGGGGTTTGCCGTTCCGCGCAAAGGGCGGCGCGACCACGAGGGCTTTCAAGCGTTTATCGCGAATCTCGACTTCCACCGTCTGCCCCGGGGCCACAGCCAGCGGCACGCGGGCAAGTGCAATGGATTTTTCCAGCGTGGGCGAAAAGGTACCGCTGGTGATTTCACCCTCGCCGTAGGCGGTGATAACTTTCTGGTGGCCACGCAGCACGCCGCGGTCTTGCAGCAAGAGGCCCACCACGCGTTGCTTCACATCTTGTGAAAGCAGCGCCAACTTGCCGATGAAATCACGCTCGGCTTTTAGGTCAACGGTCCACGCCAAGCCTGATTCCAGTGGCGTGATGGTTTCATCCATGTCCTGGCCGTAGAGATTCATCCCGGCTTCCAGGCGCAGCGTGTCGCGTGCGCCAAGACCCGCGGGCTTCACGCCTGCGGCGAGCAGCGCTTCCCATGTCTTCGCTGCTTCTTCGCCGGGTAGCATGATTTCAAAGCCATCTTCTCCGGTGTAGCCGGTGCGGGCGAGTGTCATCTCGCCCATGCGCGCGGCGGCGAAGGGTTTCAAGTTTTCGGTGGCCGCCTGGGTGTTGGGCAGTGCTTGCCAGACACACTCGCGGGCCTTGGGGCCTTGCACGGCGATCATCGATAAATCGCGGCGGGGGGTAAGGGTGACGGTAAAGCCCTGCGAGCGTTCGCGCATCCAGGCTATATCTTTTTCTGCGGTGCCGGCATTGACCACCAGCCGATAATCGGTGGGCTGCCAGAAATACGCGATCAGATCATCGATCACGCCGCCGTCTTCGCGCAGCATGCAGCTGTAGAGCGCGCGGCCCGGCGTGGTGAGCTTGGTAATGTTGTTCGCCAGCAGCTTCAACAAAAACGCCTGGGCGTCGGGGCCGGTGATATCCACGCACAGCATGTGGGAGACATCGAACATGCCGGCGGCTTGTCGCACCGTGTGGTGCTCTTCGATCTGCGAGCCGTAATTGACCGGCATATCCCAGCCGGCAAAATCCACCATGCGGGCGCCCAAGGCGCGGTGAGTGGCGTGGAGAGGTGTGGTCTTGGCGGCGGTCATAGTCAGGTTCAAGGTGTGGGTATGCGCTCGAACGTTCGAGCTTGCCCCTTCTGTCCTTGGTACCTGAGAGATTGCAGGCGATGCGCCTGTTTGCCCCTTCGGTGGATGCAGCGTACTGCATCGCTCTCCAGAATGCCGGTGTCATGCTGCCTGCCGGGTCGATGGTCCTTTTGCCTGAGCGGTTCCGGGGGGTTGCGCCTTCGGCGGCGGGGGGTGCCCGCGCTCTCCCATTCAACGGGCCGAACTATACGACCGATGCGGGACGCTGGCAAGCTTGTTGGCCGCTTGCCAGTTGATGCGATTCGTCACGCGCAACTGTCAAGCACATCATCCGGGGCTTGGCCTCAGCCCCGGATTCGGGCGGCGCAACGCAGCGCCAGTTCATGCGCACTGAAACCCGCCGCTTACACCGCCTCGCGGCTGGCGCGTTTGCGCTCATGCTCCTTCAAGAAGCGCTTGCGCAGACGAATCGATTTCGGGGTGATTTCCACCAGCTCATCATCGGCGATGAATTCCACCGCGGATTCCAGCGTCAGTTCGATCGGCGGGGTGAGGGCGATAGCCTCATCCTTGCCCGATGCGCGCACATTGGTGAGCTGCTTGGTCTTGACCGGATTGACGGTAAGATCATTGTCCCGCGAGTGAATGCCGATGATCATGCCCTCGTAGAGCGCTTCGCCCGGGGACACAAACATCCGGCCGCGCTCTTGCAGCTTCCACAGCGCATAGGCCACTGCATCCCCATCTTCAGCTGAAATCAACACGCCATTGCGACGCTCGGCCATATTGCCGGCCAGCGGGCCGTATTCGTCAAAAATGTGGCTCATCAAGCCCGTGCCGCGGGTCATGGTGAGGAATTCCGATTGGAAACCAATCAGCCCGCGCGCGGGAATACGGTAATCCAGCCGCACACGGCCCTTGCCATCCGGCACCATGTCGCGCAGCTCGCCGCGACGACGGCCGAGTTCTTCCATCGCCGGTCCTTGGTGGCCTTCTTCAAGATCAAGCGTGAGCAGCTCATAGGGCTCCTGCTTTTCGCCATCGACCTCGCGAAACACCACGCGTGGGCGAGAGACAGCCAGTTCATAACCCTCCCGGCGCATATTTTCCAAAAGGATGGTGAGGTGCAGCTCGCCACGCCCAGAGACTTTGAAAACATCGGAGTCTTCGGTGTCTTCTACGCGCAGCGCCACGTTGGTCATCAGCTCCTTGGCAAGCCGCTCGCGCACTTGGCGAGAGGTGACGAATTTTCCTTCGCGGCCGGCGAGTGGCGAAGTGTTCACCTGGAAATTCATGGTGAGCGTGGGCTCATCGACAGTCAGCGGCGGCAGGCCCTCGGGGGTGGCGATATCGCAAATCGTCACGCCGATACCGACTTGTTCGATGCCGGTAACCAGCACGATATCGCCAGCTTGCGCTTCCTCGGTCTGGGTGCGGTTCAAGCCCTGGAACACCATCACCTGGCCAATGCGGCCGCGGCCCTTGGATTCATCCCCCAGCATCACCGCCACATCCTGCCCGGGGCGAATCTTGCCGCGCTTGATGCGGCCCACGCCGATGCGACCCAAAAAGCTCGAGTAATCCAGTGAGCAAAGCTGCAGTTGCAGGGGGCCTTCGGCATCCACCTTGGGCACCGGCACATGCTTGAGAATCGCTTCAAACAGCGCTCGCATGTCGGTGCCGGGCTGTGAAGCGTCCAGCATCGCAAAGCCATTGAGCGCCGAGGCATAGACCACCGGGAAATCGAGCTGCTCTTCAGTTGCGCCGAGTTTGTCGAAAAGATCGAAGGTCTGGTTGATCACCCAATCCGGCCGCGCGCCGGGGCGATCGATTTTGTTGATCACCACGATCGGTTTCAAGCCCTGCGCCAGCGCCTTACGGGTCACAAAACGCGTCTGTGGCATCGGGCCTTCGACGGCATCGACCAGCAGTAGCACGCCATCGACCATCGACAGCACGCGCTCCACCTCGCCGCCGAAATCCGCGTGGCCCGGGGTGTCGACGATATTGATGTGGGTGCCTTCAAATGAAATTGCGCAATTCTTGGCGAGAATGGTGATGCCGCGCTCTTTTTCGAGATCATTGGAGTCCATCACCCGCTCAGCCACCTGCTGGTGCGCGGCGAAGGTGCCAGACTGGCGAAGAAGCTGATCAACCAGCGTGGTCTTGCCGTGGTCCACGTGGGCGATGATGGCGATGTTGCGAATCGAGCGGGTCATGTTGGCGCGGCTTTAGGAAAAAGGGCGCAATTCTATCACGCGCCAGCACGCCTTCAGAGCGAATTGGTTAATTTGCTCATTTCCGTGTTCGGCAATTCAATCGGGCGGGGCGCCGGGTGTCAGTCGGGGTTGGTATGTCCCACGCGAGGACAATCCTAAGCGGCCCGGCCGAACTTTATAAGCCCCTTGTAAGACCCTTGCTTCCCGGGCGCCCCGGCTTTTTTGCGCGGCCCCCCGATGAAGGAGCCCACAAACTTCGTTCGGCCCTTTAACCCGTTACCGATTTCCGATAAAATCGCCGCCTTTTGAAATCGAGCGCCGAATCTTCTGCCCAGCGGTGTGCCGGGCCGGGGTGGCGCGCCAAGAACGAGGGCCTGATGAGCGATCAAGAGAATGTCAATTGCAACCGGCGGCGCCTGCTATGGGCCACGGCTGCGGCTGGCGGCGCGGCGGGTGTAGCTGCCGTCGTGCCATTTGCGGCGAGCATGACGCCGTCCGAGCGTGCGAAAGCCGCCGGTGCGCCGGTGGAGGTGGATATCAGCAAGCTCCAGCCGGGCGAAATGATGACCGTGGAATGGCGCGGCAAGCCTGTGTGGATCATCAATCGCACCAAAGACCAGCTCGATTCGCTCAAGAAAACCGATGGCGAAGTCTCTGACCCCAAGTCAGTGCGCCCCAATCAGCCGGCCTATGCCGCCAACGAGACGCGCTCGATTAAGCCCGAGATTCTCGTGACTGTGGGCATTTGCACCCACTTGGGCTGCTCGCCCACCGAGAAATTCAAACCCGGCCCCGAATCCGGCATTGCGCCCGATTGGGCGGGCGGTTTCATTTGCCCCTGCCACGGCTCCACCTTCGACATGGCCGGCCGTGTTTATAAAAGTAAACCGGCGCCGGATAACCTTGAGATCCCGCCCCATAAATACCTCGCCGACACCCGCATCCTGATCGGCGACGACAGCAAGGGAGCCTGATAGCATGGCCGAAAAAATGACTGCCCTACTCAATTGGGTGGATGAGCGCTTCCCACTCACCTCCACCGTCAAAGAGCACCTCACTGAGTACTACGCCCCGAAGAATTTCAATTTCTTTTACTTCTTCGGGGGTCTCGCCATCCTGGTGTTGGCGATTCAAATCATCACCGGCATTTTTCTGGTGATGCACTACAAGCCCGATGCCTCGCTCAACGCGTCCGGTATTCCGGTGGCGTTTGCCAGCGTGGAATACATCATGCGTGATGTGCCCTGGGGTTGGTTGATTCGCTACATGCACTCCACCGGTGCTTCGGCCTTCTTCGTCGTGGTGTATCTCCACATGTTCCGCGGGCTGATTTATGGCTCCTATCGTAAGCCGCGCGAGCTGATCTGGATCTTCGGCATGCTGATTTTCCTGTGCCTGATGGCTGAGGCCTTCTTTGGTTATCTCCTTCCCTGGGGGCAGATGTCCTACTGGGGCGCGCAGGTGATCGTCAATCTGTTCTCCGCTATTCCGTTCATCGGGCCTGATCTCTCGGTTTGGATTCGTGGCGACTATGTCGTGTCCGATGCCACGTTGAACCGCTTCTTTGCTTTTCATGTGATTGCCATCCCCCTGGTGCTGGTGGGCCTGGTGGCCGCGCACATCATCGCGCTGCACGAAGTCGGCTCCAACAACCCCGATGGCGTTGAAATCAAGAAGAAGAAAGATGCCAATGGCATTCCGCTTGATGGCATCCCTTTCCACCCCTATTACACCGTGAAAGATATCTTTGGTGCGGTGGTGTTCCTGATCGTGTTCTCGGCGGTGGTCTTCTTTGGCCCTGAATTCGGTGGGTACTTCCTGGAATACAACAACTTCATCCCCGCCGACCCGATGAAGACCCCGCCGCACATTGCGCCGGTGTGGTATTTCACCCCTTATTACTCGGTGCTGCGTGCGGTCACTTACCCCTTGTTCGGTATCGATGCCAAGTTCTGGGGTGTGGTGGCGATGGGTGCGGCAGTAGTGGTCATGTTCTTCCTGCCATGGCTGGACCGCTCGCCGGTGAAGTCCATCCGCTACAAGGGCCCGATCTTCAAGAGCGCGGTTGTCCTTTTCGTGATCTGCTTCTTCATCCTGGGTTATCTGGGCGTGCTGCCCCCCACCCCGGGCCGCACCCTCGTGGCGCAAATCTGCTCGGTGCTGTACTTCGCGTTCTTCCTCGCGATGCCCTGGTACTCGAAGATCGACAAGTGCAAACCCGAACCTGAAAGGGTCACCTCCAAATGAAAAAGCTGTTGCTTGCTCTTCTCTTCGCGCCGCTAACCGTTTTGGCCGCTGGCGCCGAGGTAAAACTTGATTCCGCGCCGGATCGCAGCAAAGATATCGCTGCGCTTCAGCATGGCGCCAAGCTGTTCGTCAATTACTGCCTGAATTGCCACTCGGCGTCCTACATGCGCTACAACCGCTTGAAGGACATTGGGCTCACCGATCAGCAGATCAAAGACAACCTCATGTTCACAGCCGACAAGGTGGGTGAGCCGATGAAGATCGCGATGCAGGCTACCGACGCGCGCCAGTGGTTTGGTGCAGCGCCACCTGACTTGACCGTTATTGCTCGTTCCCGCGCCTCGGGAGCGGGCACTGGGGCGGATTGGCTCTACACCTATCTGCGCGGTTTCTATCGGGATGACAAGCGGCCCACCGGCTGGAACAACACGGTGTTCGAAAACGTCGGCATGCCGCATGTGCTCTATCAGCTGCAGGGTGAACAGGTGTTGCATGTGTCCGAAGAAAAGGACGCCCACGGCCACACCGTCATTCACAAAAAGCTCGAGCTTGCTAAGCCGGGCCAATTGAAGCCTGAGGAGTACGACGCGGCGATGGCCGATCTGGTGGGCTTCCTCGTCTATATGGGCGAGCCGGCCGCGGAATCCCGCAAACAGCTTGGGCTGGGTGTGTTGATTGCGCTCTCGCTTCTGCTGGTGCTCTCATACGCCCTCAAGAAAAACTACTGGAAAGACGTTCACTAAACCCTTATGGGTGACGTTCAGTTTCTCGGCAATCGTGATTTGGTCGCACCACGCGTTCGGCGTGTGGTGCGCGATGCCGAGTACTCATGGAGTGCCACAACAATGATGAATCTCTATTCCGGTACCACTGACCCGTTTTCGCACCGCTGCCGCATTGTGTTGTTCGAAAAGGGCATGGATTTTCAGGTAATCGACGTCGATCTCTTCAATAAGCCCGAAGATATCGCGGTGATCAACCCCTACAACCGCGTGCCGGTGCTGGTGGATCGTGATCTCGTGCTGTATGAGTCGAACATCATCAACGAATACATCGACGAGCGCTTTCCCCATCCGCAGCTGATGCCGCCAGACCCGATCATGCGGGCCCGTGCGCGCCAGCTTCTCCACACTATGGAGATTGAGCTTTTTTCGCACATCGAAACACTCGAAAAAAATCTCAAGACGGCTGACAAATCCCGCGGCCATGTGCGCGATCGTTTGGTTGAGCTGACTCCGATTTTCTCGAAGCAGAAATTCATGCTTGGCGATGATTTCTCCATGCTCGACGTGGCGATTGCCCCGCTACTATGGCGGCTTGAGCATTACGGCATCGAGCTTCCGAAATCGGCAGCGCCGCTTCTCAAATACGCGGAACGCATCTTCAGCCGCCAAGGCTTCATCGATGCGCTTACCCCGTCTGAAAAAGTGATGCGGCGCTGATGAGCAGCGACGAGCAAAAGGCCGGCACCAATGTCGGCTCAACCAAACCTTACCTGATCCGCGCACTCTACGAGTGGTGTGTGGATCAGGGGTTCACCCCCTATCTTTCGGTGGCGGTTGACTCTCAAACCCAAGTGCCTAAGCCGTATGTGAAAGACGGCCAAATTGTGCTCAACCTCTCCCCTGAGGCTGTACACCAGCTGTCCATGGGCAATGAATTCATTACGCTCTCCGCGCGTTTTGGTGGCGTTGCGCACCCGGTCTCGGTGCCGGTCGGGCGTGTCGCTGCAATCTACGCACGCGAAAATGGCAATGGCATGGCATTTGAGCTCGAGGAAAGCATAGCGCCCGTTGCCGAACCGCCCAAGCCAGAAGCGGAGGCAGAGGGTTCAACTCAGAAATCGCCTCGACCCAAAGC
>JBEAUN010000015.1:0-6670 GCA_041161415.1 Pseudomonadota bacterium
GGTTAAATGCGCGAGGGATTCAGAAAACGCCGCACCCCCCTCTCGCTGCGAGAAAAACTCACGCAGCGCCCTACGTTGGGCCAGGGCTGAATCGAGTTCCGGGTTGGCGCCGCTCACATAGGCGCCGATATCGACGATCTGACGATTGCGCTCGATCAAGGCCAGCGCCCGAATGAGCGCAATCGCTTGGGCCTGGTGGGTGGGGGTGACGATATCCGGCATCACGCGGGAAGCGCTTTTCAATACATCCACCGCCGGATATTGCCCAGCCTGGGCCAGCTCGCGGGAGAGCACGATATGGGCATCCAGCGTGGCGCGCAGCGCATCGGCCACCGGCTCATTGAAATCATCACCCTCCACCAACACAGTCATCAGCGCGGTGATCGAGCCACCGGAAGGATGCGTGCCGCAACGCTCGATCAGCTTGGGCAAATCCGCGAACACCGACGGCGTGTAGCCCCGCGCCGTGGGCGGCTCGCCGGCGGCCAGACCAATCTCGCGGCGGGCCATGGCGTAGCGCGTCACTGAATCAAAGGTGAGCACCACCTGCTGACCCTGATCGCGAAAATGCTCGGCAATCGCCAGCGAGGCGAGCCCCGCGCGCACGCGGCTCAAGGCCGGCTGCTCGGAGGTGGCGACCACCACCACGGTTTTATGCATCACGGCGGCAAGCTGCTTTTCGACGAATTCACGCACCTCGCGGCCGCGCTCGCCGATCAGTGCGATGACATTGATCTGGGCGCTCACATGGCGGGCGATCATGCCCAACAGCGTGGTTTTGCCCACCCCGCTGCCGGAGAAAATCCCCACCCGCTGGCCCTCGCCCAGGGTGAGCAAGGCATCAATCGCACGCACGCCGGTGGGCAGTGCCTTGGCAATGCGCCAGCGCGCCATCGGGTTGATCGGCTCGCCTTCCAGCGGCGCTGTGGCGCTGGCGGGAATCGGCGGCCCGCCATCAAGCGGATTGCCAAAGGCATCGATGATGCGGCCCAAAAGCGCCGGCCCCACCGGGATGACATTGCGCTGTGTGGCGGCCACCACTTCGCAGCCCGCCGAGAGCCCCGTAATCGCGCCATAGGCCATCAGCGTGACGGTGCCTGCTTCAAGGCCGACCACTTCTGCCAGCACCGGCGGCAAGCCGCCGCGCGGCGTGATTTTGCAGAGCTCGCCCATGCCCACATCCGGGCCGTCACACAAGATGGTGATGCCCGACACCGCCCGCACCCGGCCCACGCGCAAGCCCAGCGGGGTATGGCGGGTGGCATCGAGCAGCGCCTCAAGGCGCAGCGGCTGGGCGGCACGCTCGGTCATGTGCGGCCTCCTTCACCCAGCGCGGCAAGCCAGGCTTGGGTGAGGTTATTGAGCTGGGCGGCGAGCGAGCGGTCTTCGCTGCCTTGGGGGCTGTCGATCACGCAGGCATTAGGCGGCAGGGTTTCGTCTGCCACAAGCCGCACGCCCTCTTGGCTCGCGATCATGGCGGCAAGCGCCTGATCGGTTTCGATGCGCGATAAATCAGCCGGGCAGACGCGAATCGACACGGGCCCGGCGATGTGTTGATCAAGGGCTTGCGCGACGATGCGATGGAGAATCGGGCGGGCCTGATCGGCGTCATGCAGAATGCGCAGCAAGGCTTCATAGGCGAGGCTCACCACGGCGTGTTCTTGAGTGGCGGCGGGGTGGGCGCGGTTTGTTTCGAGCGCTGTGATGAGACTTTCAAGACGACGCAAGCGGTCGGCAACCGCGGCCTCTTGGGCTTCGCGTTGCTTATCGAGATTGGCTTGTGCGGTGAGCAGCAGCTCCTCGGCCTCGCGGCGCGCGGTTTGCAGGCCTTCGCGATAGCCTTCGGCAAAGCCGCCGACCTGCGCGCGCCGGGCATGCGGCACGGAGAGCTTGCGCGGCGCGCCTTCCGTGGGGCTTTCCAATAAACTGGCAAACGGCTTCATCGCGGCTGCCCTGCTTTGGCGCGTGTTTTAGGCCACATCGGGAACGCCCGGGCGAAGGCTTTGAGGCGGCTTTTGCGCGGCGGCGGGGCCGATTGGCTCACCGGCCCCTGCGCCTTGAGGGCTGCGGCAATGCGATCGATCAGCGCGTCATCCAGCAGGCTCGCCGGTGCATGGGCGGGTCGCTGCAGCAGTTCAATCAGCGCGCGTTTTTGCGGGCCGGAAAAATGCGCGATGAAGGCCTCACGCCAGGCCCAAGGGTGAGATTGAATAAACCGGGCGATAAGCCCCGCTGGCTCATCGGCCAGCAGCAGCGAGAGCGCACGCGCATCGGCTCGCTGCAAAAAGGCTCGCGCATCCGCCGGCTCAGCGCGACGCTCGAGGCGATCGATAAGCCCAGGGATGAGTGCGCCTTCCACCGTGATGCCAAGCGTGGTGGCTTCATCGATGGCGGCCGCCAACTCGCGGGCGCGGGCCGGCGGCAGGCGCCTCAAAATCCAATCGCGCTCAATGCGCGGCAGGCTGGCGAGCACGATGGCAGTCTGGCGCAAGGTGGGCGTCATCGGGCGCGATCCGGCGGGGTTATTTGGCAGCGCCATCGGCATCCAGCCAACGATTAACGCGCACGAGCAAGGCCTCGCGATCCGCTTCGCCCAAAGTCTGTGGTGCGCGGCGGGTGACACATGCCACACCGAAGCCCACCGCCAGCCCGGCGGCCAACACCGCCAGCGCCCCCAACAGCATGAACGCCTGATCGACAGGCGGTGCTGCCACCAGCGGCTCGCGCATCGCGGTGCTGTCTTGCGGTGCTACGGAGTTGTCGATCACAGCCGGGGCAGGCTTGTCGCTGGCGGCGCCGCCCAGGGCCTGCACCACCACGCTATCGCCACGCTCGATCGAGGCGCCCACCGACGCGCCCAGCGTCGCTTTGAGGGCATTGATTTCATCTTCCTTGAGCGGGGCTTTCACCACCGCCACCACCTGAATACGCCGAATCGAGCCGGGCTGGGCCACCACCTGCTCCACACGGCGGCCGACTTGATAATCCACCTCACGCTGCATGCTACTGCCGCCCTTGGCGCCGCCATCAAGCGGGGCTGCGGCATCGCGCACGGATTCACGTTCCTTGACCACCACGCCGGTGGGCGCCGCCCCGGCGCGGGCGGGTGCGCTGATCACTTCTTCGGTGGTGGTTTTGATTTCATCCATGTTGAGCGTGACATCCACACTCACCAGCGCCTGGCCTTCACCAAAGCTGCGCTTGAGCACTTCCGCGGCTTTTTTGGCCAGATACGTTTCGGTTTCTTTTTTAAGCTCAAGGCGGGCGCCCACCACCGCACCCGGCTCGCCCTCGGCAGGGCGCGTGAGCGCCACACCCGTGGTGTCGGTGATCGTCACATCCTGCGCGGCAATGCCCGGCACCGCTGCTGCCACCAGGCGCTGGATGCCGCTCACCTGCTCAGGCCGCAGGCTCATGCCGGACTTGAGGGTCAGCGTAATCGAGGCTTTGGGTTTTTGTTCTTTGCGCTTGAAGAGGCCTTCTTCGGGCAGGGCCAAATGCACTCGCGCGGCTTTGACTTGCTCAATGGAGGCAATGGTGCGGGTGAGCTCGCCTTGCAAGGCGCGCTGGTAATTCACCTTTTGCGCGAATTCCGTCATGCTGAAATCGGCGTGATTGAAAAGCTCAAAGCCCACCGCGCCATTCAAGGGCATATCACGCCCCATCAGCTGCAAGCGCGCTTTATGCACCTGATCGCGATCCACCAAAATCGTGGTGCCGCCCGCTTCCAGGGTGTAGGGCACTTTCATGCGATCAAGCTCTGCCACCATGACAGCGGCATCTTGCGGCGCAAGATTCGAGAACAGCACATCGAGATTGCGATGCGCCACCCACCACACGGCCACACCGAAGAACAGCACAATCGCCACAAGGCCGCTGACAAGGCCTGCGCGCGCGCTGCGTGACAAGTTTTTCCAAAAGTGATTCACGTTCGGTGCTCCTGGTTAAATCCGCTTAAATCTGCATCCGCATCACGTCCTGATACGCTTCGAGCAGCCGGCTTCTCACTTGCATCAGGAGATCAAACGAGAGCTTGGCTTCTTGCATCTGGATCATGAGTTGATGGAGGTTTTCCACATTGCCGCTGGCTAATTGCTGCAGCCCGGCTTCGCTCGCCAGCAGCTGTTGATTCACGCTGGACAAGCCCTCGCTCACCATCTTTGAAAACGCCTCACTGGCATTGCTGGCTTGCGCGCCTTGGGCGGTGGCGGGGCCTTGGATTGCCGCAATCGCGGCAAGCGCTTCTGCACTCATCGCGTGCCTCCGATCTCAAGGGCTTTTTGGCTCATGGCGCGCGCGGCATTCATGGCGCCGACATTGGCTTCATAGGCGCGGGTGGCGGTCATCACGGTCATCATTTCCTGCGCCGGGTCGATGTTGGGGTAAAACACCATGCCAGCGGCATTGGCATTGGGGTGGCTGGGCTCATACACCTGACGCGGCGCTCTAGGGCTCGCCACCACGCCGACGCTCATCTTGGCTTCATTAAAATGCACGCCAAAGCCCACCGAGCGCGCCACCACCGACAAAGGCTGATAGCCGCTGCCATCCGGGCCCACCAGGGTGTGGGCGTTGGCAAGATTCAAAGTGGCGACTTCAAGCCGCGTGCGCTCCAGCGACATGCCCTGCGCACTGACAGCGAAAATCTGGTTGTGATCCATCACGGCTCCTTTGCTTATTTCTTGCCTTCGCTCACCGCGCTGCCCAGGGTGGCGAAGTAGTGATTCACGCCTTTGACGAGCGCTTGGTAATGCAGCGCGTTTTGCGCGATGCGGCTCATCTCGTCATCGATACGCACGCTCTGCGGCTGGCCGTTGGCATCGAGCTGCGGGGCGAGATTCACGTTGAGCTTTGCACGGGGGGTGCCTTCGAGCGTGCCCATGTGCGCGGTGAAGCTTGCGGTGAGCGGCGTGTAGCCCGCCACATTGGCATTGGCGATATTGGTGGCGGCCACTTGCTGGCGCACATTGGCGGCATCGAGCGCCACCGCGAGTGCGGCGAGTGTGGTGCTGTCATGACCAGGCATCGGGTTCTCCTAACTCAACTTCACTGCACCACCAGCTCGGCGTGCAGGGCGCCTGCGGCCTTCACCGCACGCAGGATGGAAATAATGTCGCGCGAGGCGATTTTGAGATTCGTAAGGGTGCGAACCAGATCGGCGACGGTGGTGTTGCCCGGCGGCACAAAATGGCTGCCGGCGGGCTCATTGACATCGATGAAGCTATTCGTCACCACAACCGTGCGCACCCCGGGGCCCGTCTGGCTCACCAGCACAGGCTGCGAGGCCTCGGATTGGCTGGTGATGGAAATCTTCAGATCGCCGTGGCTGATCGCCACGCGGTTGATGCGCACATCGCCGCCTGCCACCACCGTGCCGGTGCGCTCATTGATCACCACCTTGGCACGACGATCGGGCGTGACTTCCACTTTTTCAAGACGGGCGATGAATTCCACCAGCCGCTCTTGCTGGGCGGCCGGCACCTCGATCTCGATGCCCGAGGCATCCAGCGCACGAGCCAACTCAGGGCCGACTTGGGTGTTGATGGCACGGGCCACGGCATCGGCGGTCATGAAATCGGCTTCCGCGAGCTTGAAGGTGAGCCGCTTGGATGCGCTCATCAGCGTGGCGGCGAGCCCCACTTCCACCACCGCGCCACCGGGCACCGAGGCCACCGTGGGGTGGTTTTTCTGCACCACATTGCCATTGGCGTCATAGCGATACCCGCCCACCGTCAGCGGCCCCTGGGCGAGCGCATAGACGCGGCCATTGGGGCCCTTCAACGGCGTGAGTAGCAGGCTGCCGCCGACCAGCGAGCGCGCATCGCCCGCCGAGGTCACGGTGATGTCAATCGCATCGCCCTCGCGGGCGAAGGTGGGCAGCACAGCGCTCACCATCACCACCGCCACATTGCGCGATTGCACCTGATCTGGCGGCACAGTGAGATTGAATTGCTGCAGGACATTGGAGAGCGCCTGCCGCGTGGCGCGATTGCCGGGGGCGTCCCCCGTGCCGGCCAGGCCGGTGACGATGCCGTAACCGGTGAGCGCGTTGTCGCGCGCGCCTTGCAGCTTGCCGAGGTCCTTGATACGGACGGTCTCAGCGGCGAAACTGGGGCCGCAGAGAAAAAACACGGTGAGCAAAACCAAGGCGGCATTCCACATGAGATCTTTGATCTCGACGCGAGCCAATCCGGCGCGCAACGCCGACAGCGTTTCCGCAAAAAGACTGGGCGTGTGAGCAGCCGGGGCCTGGATGCTCGACACCGGCTTCGGGAAGGGCAACACCTGCGCTGACCGCGTTTCCCTGGGCGTATCGGGAAGCGCCACCCACACTTTCGCTGCATTGCTTTTTCTCATCATCACAACCCCAGCGCATCAAGGAAGCGCCGCCACCAGCTGGGGCGCGCGCGGTCGGCGAGATCGCCTTCGCCGACATAGGTGATGCGCGCTTCAGCCAGGCGGCTGGAGAGCACCACATTGCCATCGGAAATATCCTGCGGCCGCACGCGGCCTTCGAGATTGATGCGCTGCTGCTCGTCATTGATGAGCAACACCTGCTCGCCGGCGATTTTGAGTTCGCCATTGGGCAGCACTTCGCGCACCGTCACGCTGATCTGCGCCAGCAGCTTGCCGGCCCGGGCGGTGCGCCCGCCGCCATCGAAATCACCGC
>JBEAUN010000059.1:0-2542 GCA_041161415.1 Pseudomonadota bacterium
GGGTACGGCGCAGTTCGGCATGCACTATGGCCGTTTCAATCGCGATGGTGTGCCCTCGCGCGAGACCACTTCGCGGATGCTGACCCTGGCCGCCACGCTTGGCCTCTCATGTCTTGATACCGCGCATCTTTATGGCGAATCGGAAGAGGTTTTAGGGGCATGCGGTCCGACACTGGGGGCCTTTTCCATCATCACCAAAACACCACGCTTTGCGGAAGGCTCGATCAGGGAAGCGGATGCGCAAGCGCTCAAAGATGCGTTCCGTCAGTCGTTGCGAAGCCTGGGGCAAACATCCGTTGAAGCGCTGCTTATCCACCACCCGCCCAACCTCCTGGCCCCCGGCGGGGAGCGGCTGTATGACGCGCTGCGGGAGCTCAAAAGCGCAGGCCTCGTGCGGAAAATCGGTGTATCGGGCTACGACGGCGACACCATCGAAACCCTGGCCGAGAAATTCGCGCTCGACATCGTGCAGTTGCCCATCAATCTTCTCGACCGCCGCTTGTCCTCAAGCGGCACATTGAAGCGCCTCAAATCCGCCGGCATCGAAATCCACGCCCGCTCAGCCTTTCTGCAAGGCCTGTTGCTGGCCGAGCCGTTCATGTTGTCGAAACACTTCGATGCCGCGAAACCCGTGCTTTCTGCGTTTCACCGTGCCTGCGAGCAATCGGCAGTGGCTCCTGCCCACGCGGCGCTGCATTATTTGCTTGGCATATCGGAGATCGACAAAATCATCGTCGGTGTCGAATCGATGCAGCAATTCGAATCCATTTTCGTCGACTTCCCCGCGGAGCTCGATTTCGACTTCGCCCCTTTCCGCGTCGATCAGGTCGACATCCTGAATCCCGTGCTGTGGGTTAATTAACATGAAGACCGTCGCCATCGTCCAGGCCCGCATGGGCTCCACCCGGCTGCCCAATAAGGTGATGATGCCCATCGGCGGCGTGCCGATGATCGACCGCCTGCTCTCCCGCTTATCCCGCGCCCGCGAGATCGATCAAATCGTGATCGCCACGTCGGACGCCGAGCGCAATGTCCCGCTCGCTGAGCACGTGCGCAAGCTGGGGTATCTCTGCGTGATGGGCAGTGAAAACGATGTGCTCGATCGCTATGTCATGGCCGCGCGTGTGGCGGGCGCCGATATCGTCATTCGCATCACCGGCGATTGCCCGCTGATCGACCCGGAGCTGGTGGATAAAGCGATCCGCGCCTTTCGGCAGGCGGGTGTCGATTACCTGAGCAACACCGACCCCGCCACCTTCCCGGACGGGCTCGATACGGAGGTCTTCACCCGCGCAGCACTCGAAACCGCCTGGCAAGAAACCCGCGAGCCCTTCGACCGCGAGCATGTCACACCGTATCTGCGCCGCCACCCGCAATTTCGCCGCGAGGCGCTCTGCCACACCGAAGATCACTCGTCATTGCGCTGGACAGTCGACGAAGCTGCCGATGCCGAAGTTATCCGCAATGTCTTCGCGCATTTTTCCGATCAGCCCAACTTTGGCTGGCTCGATGTGCTGCGCCTGCAGCGCGAGGCGCCTCAACTTTTTGCCGCCAATCAACATCTCATTCGAAACGAAGGGGCCACCATGAACACAGGCCAAAAGCTCTGGCGCCGAGCGAAGCAAATCATCCCTGGCGGCAACATGCTGCTGTCCAAGCGCGCGGAAATGTTTCTGCCTGAGCAGTGGCCGGCGTATTTCAGCAAAGCCAAAGGCTGCAAAGTGTGGGATCTGGATGGCAATGAATACACCGATGTCTCGATCATGGGCATCGGCACCAACACCCTGGGTTACGGCCACCCGGAAGTAGACGACGCCGTGCGCCGTGTGATCGACAGCGGCAATATGTCCACCTTCAACTGCCCCGAAGAAGTCGCGCTCGCAGAAAAGCTCATCGCGCTCCACCCCTGGGCCGACATGGTCCGCTTTGCCCGCTCGGGGGGCGAAGCCAATGCGATTGCCATTCGCATCGCCCGCGCCGCGACAGGGCGCGACAAAGTGGCGATCTGCGGCTACCACGGCTGGCATGACTGGTACCTCTCTGCCAACTTGGGCGACGACAAAAACCTCGATGGCCACCTCCTGCCCGGCCTTGAACCCAACGGCGTGCCGCGCAATCTACGGGGCACCGTGTTCCCCTTCAATTACAACAATATCGCCGAGCTCGAAGCCCTAGTGAGCCAGCATGATATCGGCGTCATCAAAATGGAAGTGGTGCGTAACAAAGGCCCGGAAGACAACTTCCTGCACAAAGTGCGCAAGCTCGCCACCGAGCGCGGCATCGTGCTGATTTTTGATGAATGCACCTCCGGCTTTCGCCAGACATTCGGCGGGCTGCACAAGCTCTATGGCGTGGAGCCCGACATGGCGATGTTCGGCAAGGCGCTGGGCAATGGCTATGCCATCACCGCCACCATCGGCCGGCGCGAAGTGATGGAGGCGGCGCAATCTTCCTTCATCAGCAGCACCTTCTGGACCGAGCGCATCGGCCCGGCTGCCGCGCTTAAAACACTCGAAGTCATGGAGCGCATGCAGTCTTGGGA
>JBEAUN010000088.1:0-7806 GCA_041161415.1 Pseudomonadota bacterium
GAGGGTGTTCAAAACCCCTTGCGCGCATCGCATTCGTTGTTGCGCCACCTGCTGCGTTGCGTTTTTTGCTTGTGGGACCCGCCACACGCTGCCAAATCCGCCTTGCAGGCCACGCGACAACGCTCACGTTGCATCATGCCGGGTTTTGAACACCATCCCTAGGCCATTCAAGCCAAGATTTTGCGGATATGCTACTCAAATACCGGCCGGTCTGCATCGCCCGGGTGAAAAAGTTTTGCGGAGAATCAAATTGAAAGAGCTTTTGAATGACTTGCTGCGTTTTCGAGACGAGCGGGATTGGGTGAAATTTCATAACCTCCGCCAGCTCATTGTTTCGCTCAATCTCGAGGCGGGGGAGCTCCTTGAGCTCACGCAGTGGAAAAGCGATGAGGAGATCGATGATCTTCCCCGCGATCCGCAGGCCCTTGAGGCGCTGTCTGATGAGTGTGCCGATGTGCTGATGTACCTCATGTTAGTGGCCCATACGGCGGGCATTGATCTCGAGGCGGCGGCACGCGCCAAGCTCATCAAGAATGCCCGTAGGTACCCGGTAGAAAAATGCTTTGGCTCCCGCGAAAAGTATACGGTGCTCCAAGACCGGGACACTTGAGTGCTGATCGGCCTGTGCCATTTTTTGGGGAGCGCAAAGCGCAAGGCGCCGGGCATGGGATAACATACGACGTCGTCATTGGCGTTCATTTGACGAGTTGATTTTTCCTCAGCGACATACACCCAAGGGAGCACGAGCATGTTGAAGGGCAAGACGGCATTGATTACCGGTTCCACCAGCGGCATTGGCCTGGGCATTGCCGAAGGCTTTGCCGCCGAGGGCGTCAATCTGGTGATCAATGGTTTTGGCGACGCTACCGAGATCGAGGGCATCCGTGCGGGCTTGGCCTCCCGCTTTGGCGTCAAGGTGATCTATGACGGCGCCGATATGAGCAAGCCCGAACAGATCGAAGCGATGATGAAGCGCGCAGCCGCTGAATTTGGTGGCGTGGATATCCTCGTCAATAACGCCGGCATTCAGCATGTCTGCCCGGTGGATGAATTCCCCACCGCCAAGTGGGATGCCATCCTTGCCATCAATCTCTCCTCCGCCTTTCATACCACCCGGCTTGCTTTGCCCTACATGAAATCCAAGGGCTGGGGGCGCGTCATCAATGTGGCCTCGGCGCATGCGCTGGTGGCCTCGCCTTTCAAGTCGGCGTATGTGGCGGCCAAGCACGGCATCATGGGCTTTACCAAAACGGTCGCCCTGGAAGTGGCCGAGCGCGGCATCACCTGCAATGCGATCTGCCCAGGCTATGTGCTCACGCCACTGGTGGAAAAGCAGATTCCCGATACCGCCAAGGCGCGCGGCATCACGGAAGAGCAGGTCAAGCGCGATGTGCTACTGGCGGCTCAGCCGACCAAGCAATTCGTGACGGTTCAGCAGGTGGCAGGCACCGCGATCTTCTTGTGCAGCGATGCGGCCGCTTCGATTACCGGCACCAATATTTCGGTTGAAGGCGGCTGGACGGCGCACTGATCATTTTCCCCGGGGAGGGAAGCATGGCTTCTAAATCGAAATCCCGGCCGTCTTCCGGCCAGGCTGCGGGCTTGGCTGGCGTGAAGAAAATTAATTTCGCGCTGCAAGGCGGTGGCGCCCATGGCGCTTTCGCCTGGGGCGTGATCGACCGGCTGCTCGAAGATGGCCGGATCGAAGTCGAGGGCTTGTCTGGCACGAGCGCGGGCTCAATGAATGCGGTGGTCTATGCCTATGGCAAGCTGCGCGGCGGCAATGATGGTGCCCGTGAGGCGCTCCACGGTTTCTGGCAAGCGATCTCGGAGGCCGGGCAGCGTTATAGCCCGGTCAAGCATATGCCCTGGGAGCACATGTTGCATGGCTGGAGCATGGATAATTCGCTCGGCTTTGCCTTTTTCAAGTCGATCACCGATACCTTCTCGCCTTATCAGCTGAACCCACTCAATTTTAATCCGCTGCGTGATGTGCTGGAGTCTTGCGTGGATTTTGAGGAGCTTGAGCAAAGCCAGGAGACCAAGCTCTTTTTGTCGGCCACCAATGTGCGCACCGGCAAGGTGAGAGTGTTTCACACCCACGAGATCACCTCCTCCGCGGTACTGGCCTCGGCGTGTCTGCCGTATCTTTTTCAGGCGGTTGAAATCGAGGGTGAGCATTACTGGGATGGTGGCTTCATGGGCAACCCGGTGCTGTATCCGCTGTTTTATTACACGCAGTCTCGCGATGTGATGATTGTGCACATCAACCCGATCGAGCGCCCGGCGCCACCCACCATGAGCCAGGAGATTTTCAATCGGGTGAATGAGATCACCTTCAATTCCTCGCTCATCAAGGAATTGCGGGCGGTCTATTTCGTGCAAAAGTTGCTTGATGATGGCTGGATCAAGGATGAGTATCGGGACAAGCTGAAATATGTGCTCATCCACTCTCTGCGCGCCGACAAGGCCTTGTCGGATTTGTCAGTGGCCTCGAAGTTTGCCAGCGACTGGAAGTTTCTCACCATGCTGCGTGATCGTGGCCGTGCCTGTGCCAGTGAGTGGCTTGCCAAGCATTACGATGACTTGGGTGTGCGGTCATCGGTGAATCTGCAGCACGAGTTTCTTTGAGGCTTGATAAAACCCCGTACGCCGTGGGGCGTCACGGGGTTTTTTACGCCCGTTGTCAGGCGAGATAGTCGTGCAGCACGCGCCCATAGGGCAGGGTCATGTCGGTGACCATATGCAGGCCGCCGATCACCTCTTTCACGGGTAAATCGGCCAGCGGGCAATTCACTGAAGGAATGAGCTCCAAGCTCGCTTCGCCGGTCCAAGCACCGTGGATTTTCACGTTTTCGAATTCAATCCCCACCAACTGCGCGATCGCCGGTTTGCCATCGACATCGGGAATCACCTTGAGCGTGACTTGCGTGCGGGCAAGCAATTCCTGCTGTTTGGCGATATCCGGGCGGAAGGCGTCATGCTTGAACACCATGGTGCCGGTGGCGGTTTGCTGGCCGGCGTAGTGCAGGGTGCCGGTGAGCGTGTCGCCATGCACTTCGAGGCGCGCCTTGCCGTATTTCATCGGGTAACCCCAGATTTCGCGGCCACCTGCCAGCGGTGGGGCGTTGTCCACGTACATTTGGCTCACGAAATTACAAGCCTTGCCCTGGAAGGTGCAGGGAATAATCTGCGCGGTGGCGGCATAGGCGCCGAAGCCCTCGCCATCAGGGAGATCGAGCCATTGAACCGCCACGGTGTCTCCTGCGGGCTCGAGCGGCTCGGGTAGCGCGGCCCGGAGCGCCGCAGCATCCGTGCGGTAATTGATGACGAGATATTCCCGATTGAAAAACCGGAATGGGCCTTGGGGAAAAGTCGGGCTTTGCAGCGGCATCGAGGGCAGCTGCAAGACATCTTCTTTTTTCATCGTGTCTGCCCTCGCTTATTTCAGGTAATCGAACAGCACGCGGCCATGGGGCAGGGTGATGTCGCCAATGAAATGCTTGCCGCCCACAATCCGCTTGATCGGCAGGTCGGCCACCGGCGCATTCACATGCGGGATCAGATGCAGGCGGGCAGGGGAGATCCAGCTGCCGTGGATGGTGATGTCAGTCAGGTTGTAGGCCACCAGCTGCGCGATCTTCGGTTTGCCGTCCACATCCGGGATGATCTTGAGGTTGCACTGCGTTTTGGTCATCGCCTTGGCAGTGGCTTCCACGCCACCCGGGGCGACCTGATGCTTGAAGGCCATCGTGCCCATGGCGACCATCTGGCCCGCGTAGTGCAAGGTGCCCGTCAGAGTGTCGGAGGCGACTTCCAACTTGGGGTGGGCGTATTTTTTCGGAAAGCCCCAGATTTCTCGGCCCCCTGAAATTGGCGGCTCGTCATCGAGATACATCTGCGCGGTGAAGTTGATCGGCTCGCCTTGATACAGACAGGGAATCACCACGCCGGATTCGGTGTAATCGCCAAAGCCTGAGCTGTCGGGCATGCGAATCCATTCGTAGAGCACATGGCCATCTGGGTTGGGCTCGAGCGGTTCGGGCACGGCGGCGCGCAGCAAATCGCGATCGGTTTCATAGGTGATGATCATGTATTCGCGATTGATGAAGCGATACGGCCCCATCGGGTAGCTGGGGCTGGCTGCGGGCATCGAGGGCAGCTTGAGGATGTCTTCTGCTTTCACGGCGGGGCTCCTTCAAGGTGGGTGTTAGCCCGCTGATTGTACGCATCCTGTGGGGCGACGACGCGCCTCACTCGCTCCGGGTTTTCCCTAGCGCCTTTTGGCGCTTAAGCGCTCTGGGCTTCGAGCGTGAAGCCGGCCCCTTCATCCTGGGAGAGCGCTTTGGCAAGCCAGGGCAGAGCGCTGGATAAGTCGTTTTGCAGGGTCCAGGGCGGGTTGATGATGAACATGCCACTGCCATACATGCCTTTGTCATGGCCGGGTCGGCCGACTGCCAAGGTGGCGTGCAACCAGGTTTTCGCGGGGAGCTTTTCAAGGCGCTCGGGTAGTTCTCGTGCTTCCAGGCGTGAGAGCTGCGGGTACCACACGGCATAGGTGCCGTTGGCAAAACGCCCCAGTGCATCTTTGAGCGCGGCCACCACTGCGGCATAGTCACGTTTGTTTTCAAATGAGGGGTCAATGAGGGTGAGCGCACGGCGCGGCGGTGGGGGCAGGCAGGCTTTCAGCCCGGCCAGCCCGTCGCCCAGCGTGACAATCGAACGATTGCCCAGGTGGTGAAAATTGCGCCCCAGCAATTCGACCTCGGTGGTGTGGAGCTCGAAGAGCCGCATCCTGTCTTGTTCGCGCAAGAGCTGCTCGATGAACCACGGCGAGCCTGGGTAGCGGGTGAGCTTGCCATTTGGGTTGGCGTGGCGCACGAGGCTAAGGTAATCGGCGACGAGTGGCGGTGCATCGGTGCGATCCCACAGGCGACCCACACCGCCTTCGTATTCGGCAAGCTTGGTGGCATAGCCCGAATCCAACGCATAAAATCCAGCGCCCGCGTGGGTGTCGATATACCACCAGGGCTTGTCTTTTTGATTGAGATGGCGAGCCAGCGCGATCAGTGTCATGTGCTTGAGCACATCGGCATGATTGCCGGCATGAAAGGCGTGGCGATAGGAGAGCATGGGAGCGGCGCGGTGTGGTTGCGGGTGAGAGGTGTGCAGCCAAAAAAAGAGGACTGGAGTGCAGTCCTCTTTGATGGGTAGGCCGTGCTGGACTCGAACCAGCGACCAAGGGATTATGAGTCCCCTGCTCTAACCGACTGAGCTAACGGCCCCAAAACCGCGGATGATACGGGATTGCGGTAGAACAGCAAGGGGCCGTGGGCAAAAATCAGGTTTCCGAATCCAGAAAGCTGCGCAGCTTTTCCGAGCGCGAAGGGTGACGCAGCTTGCGCAGCGCCTTGGCTTCGATTTGGCGGATACGCTCGCGGGTGACATCGAATTGCTTGCCGACTTCTTCCAGCGTGTGGTCGGTATTCATCTCAATGCCAAAGCGCATGCGCAGCACTTTTGCTTCGCGCGGGGTGAGGCTGTCCAGAATCTCCTTGGTGACTTCGCGCAGCGAGGAATACATCGCCGCATCTGCCGGGGCCAAGGTCGCAAGATCTTCGATGAAGTCGCCCAGGTGGGAGTCATCGTCGTCGCCGATCGGCGTTTCCATGGAGATGGGCTCCTTGGAAATCTTCAGGATCTTGCGAATCTTTTCCTCGGGCATTTCCATCTTGACGGCAAGCGTGGCCGCATCCGGCTCGATGCCGGTTTCCTGAAGGATCTGGCGCGAGATGCGGTTCATCTTGTTGATAGTTTCGATCATGTGCACCGGGATGCGGATGGTGCGGGCCTGATCCGCGATCGAGCGCGTGATCGCCTGCCGGATCCACCAGGTGGCATAGGTCGAGAATTTATAGCCGCGACGGTATTCAAATTTATCCACCGCCTTCATAAGACCAATGTTGCCTTCCTGGATGAGATCGAGGAATTGCAGGCCGCGGTTGGTGTATTTCTTGGCGATCGAGATCACCAGACGCAGGTTGGCTTCGGTCATCTCGCGCTTGGCGCGGCGGGCCTTTGCTTCACCGGTGGACATCTGCTTGTTGATCTCCTTGAGATCCTTGAGCGGAATGCCGACGCGGTCTTGCAGGTCGATGATCTTTTGCTGCTCTTCGATGATTGCCGGCGCAGCGCGCATCAGTGCCGCGCTGTAGGCCTTATTGGCAGC
Source organism: Pseudomonadota bacterium (assembly GCA_041161415.1). Taxonomy (GTDB): domain Bacteria; phylum Pseudomonadota; class Gammaproteobacteria; order Burkholderiales; family Rhodocyclaceae; genus JBEAUN01. The sequence goes on from JBEAUN010000088.1 coordinate 6,230, forward strand.
GATTTCGGCCTTGAGCCACTCGAGGTTGGTTTCATTCCCCGGGAAGGCCTTGATGAAGTGCGGCCGTGGCATCTGCGATTTATCCACGCAAAGATGCAGCACCTTGCGCTCGTGGCCGCGCGCTTGTTCGACCAGGCTGCGAACAGAGTCGCACAGACGCTCGGTCATCCGGGCGGTGAAGCGGATGTTGAGAAGCTCCGCGCTGATCGCCTGTTGCGCCTTGAGGTAGGTCTTGTCTTCCGAGCCTTTCTTTTGCAGCGAGGCCATCATCTTGGCGTAAAGGCCGCGGATGACTTCGAAGCGCTCCAGAGCGTCGGCTTTCAGCTGAATGAGGCTCGCAGACATCGCGCCGCCTTCGCCTTCTTCGCCTTCCTCTTCGGCTTCCTCTTCGACCTCGAGCTCTTCTTCGCTGGCGGCGGCGATTGTTTCTTCAGGCGCATTAGGGTCGATGAGCCCATCGAGCAATTCATCGATGCGCATTTCATCGCGAGAGACCTTGTCGGCCATCTCCAGCATTTCGGCAATCGTCATCGGGCAGGCGGAAATGGCCTGCACCATGTGCTTCAAGCCTTCTTCAATGCGCTTGGCGATTTCGATTTCGCCTTCGCGGGTGAGGAGCTCCACCGTGCCCATTTCGCGCATATACATGCGCACCGGGTCGGTGGTGCGGCCGAATTCGGAATCCACCGAGGCGAGCGCTTGCTCGGCTTCGGCTTCGACTTCTTCATCGACCACCGCGGGGGATTGCTCGGTCAACAACAAGGCTTCCGCATCCGGTGCCTCGTCATAGACCTGGATGCCCATGTCGTTGAAGGTGGTGATGATGGATTCGATCTGCTCGGCGTCCACCATTTCATCGGGCAGGTGGTCGTTGATTTCGGCATAGGTGAGGAAGCCCCGTTCCTTGCCGAGCGCGATCAGGTTTTTGAGCCGAGTGCGACGAGCATCCGCATCCGCCTCCTGCGGCAGCTCCAGCACGGGGGCGAGCTTGTCATTCGCCTTGCCTTTCACCGCTTTCGCGATTTTGGATTTGGCGGCATCACTGCGCGACTCTTTGACTTTGTCCTTGGCCATGGGGTCCTCGTTCTACCAGCGTTTGCGCTTTATTTTTGGCAAACCCTGAATTCTACTATAAATCGGTTTCTGAAAGTTCTTTCTTAGTTTGCTGTTTTTGAAGCAAAAGTTGGCGATATCGGAGAAGATCTTCGGCGCTTAAGCCACCCTTCGTGGCTTTTTCATTGAGGGCTGCAAATTCCTTCTCGCGCGCCGCTTGTCTTAAGCGTTCAAGCGAGTCATTAAAGACTGCCTCAAGTGTTTCTGCGTCGAAATAATTTTCCTCAATCTCGCCTATCAATTCAGCGAAAGCGTCTTGGTATGCGGAACCCCGGAATCGTTCCATGATCTGCCCTAATGCACCCGCGGGCAAGGGCGTGGCTTGCTGCACATCTTGCAAGGCGCGTAATAGTGCCGCTTCGGTATGGGCGGGCTCACATGAGAGCAGTTCGACAGGGACCCGCAAAGCAAGCTCGGGGCGTTGGGCCACCATCATCAACAGCTTGCGTTCCACCGGGGAGGGT
>JBEAUN010000113.1:0-4587 GCA_041161415.1 Pseudomonadota bacterium
GGATGTCTGCATCGAATCCGGCGACATCAAGTGGCGCACCCCCTTCGGAGGGGGGCGATTTTGCACCTCCGTCACCTGCTAATTTTGCTAGCTCAATGTCGTCGACAGGAGGGGGTTCACGTATCAGTCAATCCTTTGCATCAGATGCAACATCCAGCATCTCAAGCGCGGTTGTGGGTTCTGGCACCGCACAGGTAAGCGGTAGGCTAATTGCGACTACAGACAGTACGCCAAGAGGCACTGCATTCTCGGACGAAAAATCTAGTCTTACTGCTGGCCCGGCATGCAACACACCTGCTGGTTCAGCGCCTGCATCTCAAACCCAGCAGTCAGCAAACAGATCCCGAATTGAGCAAGCATCGGAAACGAAGTTGCTCAGTCAGGCTGCGCAGGATAGTCGGGCTGCCACGGTCTCCTCGATCGTGACAAGTTCTTCGATTGCTGCAAGCTCTCCGCGTACCCTGAGTTCTTCGAGCTCTCCAAGTTCTCCAAGTTCTCCAAGTTCTCCAAGTTCTCCAAGAGGTTCGAGCGGGCTCGTGGCTTCTAATTTGCCAAAGCCCATGGGTATTCCAAGCCCCTTAGTTTCGTCAAGCGCTGCAAGTCCCCCTGGTGCTCAGAATGTGGGACTTGCCCAAAGTGGTTACGGTACTCAAAGCGCTGCAATTGAGCAGACAACTAAGCCTAACCACGTGGCCCAGGGCAGCAACTCAACACAATCCATAGCTCCTAATCAAGCTATCGAGACCGGGCCGGTTCGGCAAACCACCCAAATAAATTCAACAGGTCAAATTGGTCAAGCAGACCAAACAGGCAAAAGTACTCAAATTGCTCAGCCCGGGCTGGCTTCCGACGTCACGGCTCAGCAGGCCGGTTCGGCGCAGCCACAAGGGGTGCATGAGCGGCGCGGGGGGGGGGAAGCCTCCGCCGGTGGCGCACTTAGTGCTGCCCGCGATCAGGGTCGGCAAGGGGAGGGCGACCGGTCGCAAGGTCAGGGCGGTGGCCGTGGCTCCCAACAGCGCGAAGAAAACGCGCATAAGCACCAGGCGGTCGCGGTTGACCCCAACGTTCGAGACGCAGCGACGGAGGGCACCGGCAAGTCCTCCTCGGCAGGCAGCGCAGGAAAACCATCCATAACCGACAAGCTTGGTGCCGCTCTGGATGAAGCGAGCCTTTGGGGTTCAGTTGATAAGGCCCGGGCATTGGATCTCTCGCTCGATAGCCGGGCGACCCTGGAGCGGCTGGCCCGTGGTCTCGATAAAGCGGCATACGACGAGTCATCGGTGGGGGCAGTCGTCGCTGCCTTCATAGCTGATAGAGACAAGGTCGCTGGTCGCATAGGTGATCTCGAGCGCGATGCCAAACAGAAGCTCGAACACTTCCCGGGTAAGGAGGAATCGGCGAGTTTTACCCGGGCCGATCTGGCCAGTGTCAGATCGTTGATTGATACGAACGCACTCAAAGCAGCAGAGGCCGTTCAGGTAATGCGCGAAGCCTCGGCAGACCATCCTGGAAACCCGCAACTGGCATCTATGCTTGCGGCACTTGGCGATGTGGTTGCCCAATTGCAAAAATCGCGTGATCTTCGTGATGCATTAGAGATCATTATCGAACGCCCAGAAGCTTTGGTGCCCACCTTGCCTGTGTATTCAATCGAGGCCGAGCGCCTAAGCCAAGTTGAATGGTTACCAAACGGTCAGGCGACAGGCTCAATCCTGCTCACGCGCGTGCAGAATGGTGATCTGCAACGCGCGCGGCTCGATGTCGCTCGCACAGTAGAGGGGGATGTGGTCATGGGGCGTCTCGAGGCGCCGATGTTCCGGGCCCTCGACATCAGGGGCCGTGCTACCCATGAGTTCATCCAGGTCGCGCATGGCCTGTGGGACAGAGCCACGCCCTACGGCGCGGAGCCTTCCCGAGATCTCGTTGAAGTGCGCTCTTTGCTGGCCCGGGGGCGCGGCAGCTTGGGCGAGGGTGCTGTTGGGCTTGCACAATCCACGTTTGATCAGGTCCTCAGCGCCGACCCTGAAAATTTGACGGCTCTGATGGGCGGCGCCCGGTCCAGGCTCGCGCAAGGCGATATCACGGGGGCGGTACAAATGGCTTCGCGAGCCGCGAGGCTGGCGCCTGACAATGCGGAAACGCTTCATTTGCATGGCGTAGTGCTCAAAGGGGCTGGCCTCGCGGATGAGGCGGCCGGTGTCTTTGCCCATGCGGAGCAACTGCTCTCAGAGCGCATGTCCGGCCCGTTGTTTGGCAACCCGGTTTTTTGGGAGCGTGATGATCTGGTGCTTCGCGCTCAGGTGCTTGTCGAATTGGGCCGTCACACGGCGTCCCAGGCGTTTCTGGATCGCGTCATCGCCGAGTCACCCAACGATCGGGAGGCACGCGAGACCTTGGGCGCCGTGCTGCTCGCGCAAGGTCTGGGTGAAGCCGCGCTGCGCGAGTATGCAAAAGCGCATGAACTTAGCCCGCAGTCCTCCACCGCGCTTCTTGGCATGGCTCGCGCCGAGCAGATGATCGGGCGTGTCGAGGAGGCGAGTTGGAGTTACTTGCAGGCCGCGCAGGTCAGTTTCAAAAAGGGGCAGTACCACCAGGCGATCTCGATCTACACCGAGCTGCTTGAGGTTGCACCAGGACATTGTCATGCCCTCACAGGCCTGGGTTTTGCCTACGATCGCTTGGATTGCGCGCATGAGGCAGCAGACGCGTTCACCCGAGCAGGGCAAGCTGCGCGTGCCGAACATCGGCAACAGGATGCGCTGCGAAACTTTGATTACGCGCTTGAACGCATGCCCCGTCATGTGGTGGCGCAGGTTGGCCGCGCCGAGGTTCTCCTGGCTTTGGGCGATACCGCTGCGGCACGGGCGTGTTTCGATCGTGTGCTCAATATCGAGCCCGATAATCTTCCAGCACTGATTGGGCGGGGTGAAGTCTGCCTGGCGACATGGGATTACAACACCGCGGCCGATTATTTCGACCGAGTGATTGAAATTGAGCCGACTCATACTCGTGCGCTGTTGTTGTCTGCTCGCGCCTACCTTTCCGCAGGTGCGCCGAATCTTGCGGTCTTCAATCTCGATCTTGCGCAACAATTCACACCGGATGATGTCGAGGTGACATTATTGCGCGCGCAGTGTGATTTGAAGCTTGGCAATTCGGCTCAAGCGCTGACCGGATTTGAAACAGTCTTGGCCCAGATGCCCGAAAACGAAGAGGCGCAAAGCGGTCGTTTGATGGTGCTCTCGCAGCGAACGCAGGGTAAGGGTGAGTCGGTCGAGCAGTTGATTGAGGTGGCCGAAGCATTATTGGCCAAAGGCAGCTTGCGCGAGGCCAGTGAGCGTTTCGAGCGTGCCGCCGGTTTGGCGAGCGACAGCCCGGTTGCCTGGAAAGGCTTGGGCCAAGCCCATTTTGGACTGAAGCAATTCGAAGCTTCCCGTCAGGCGTTTCTGGAGTGTCTTAAGTTTTCACCTGAGGAACCCGTGGCCATCATGGGCGCCGCGCAAGCCGCCTTGGCTGTCAATGATTTCGTGACAGCACACGCGCTATTCGAGGCCGCCCGTGAATCGAGCCCGATGAACTTGCAAGCGGTGCTGGGCAGTGGCAATGCGCTGCTTGGCGACAAGCGTTTTGATGAAGCGCTGGATTGCTTTGCTACGGCCTTGCAAATCGACGAGCAAAATCTCGACGCATTCCTTGGCAAAGGTGAGGCGCATCTTGCCAAAGGTGAGATCGACGCGGCGCAGCGCAGTTTCGCCTACGCGCTAGGCATCGAGCCTGGCAATGCGCGAGCACTATCCGGCGCGCAAGTGGTCATGCGCATGATGAGTACGCCTGACAGACTGCTTGCCTGAAAGGCGCGAGCCCGCCCCGGGGTGCGCATAAGGCTTTGTGTTGCCCCAGCGTAATCCGCTGCGATCATTTCTCTAATTGAAACTGCCGGTATCTCTCGTGCGGGGTATGCATTCGCAGGGCTTTGTGACGTCTGCGCCTGATGTAGAAGCTCACCCAGTCTGCGATCACGCGGCTAGCCTGCTCCACAGTCTGGAAGCTGTGGCGATGCACGAATTGCTCCGTGAGCGTTCGGATTGCCCGCTCCCTCTATGCTTTTGAGGGTCAATCCTTGGGGCAAACTGCCCGATCACGCGATTAGACCTAAGGCATGTGTCTAAGGGACGGGAACCACAGCGCTGCTCGAAACTACCAAGTCATGCATTCTTCAACCTAAGCCAAAAAGTTTTAAGACTGTTTTACCGTAGATCGAGATATTCGGTGGGTTGGAGGCTGTCATTGGGTTGTGCCGGTATGTTTGGAGGTGCCCAGGCCGGGGGCAAAATGCTGCTAGAAGCAAACAGTTGTAAGTTTCTACCAGATTTGGATGCATTTTCGAGGAGACCCATGTCAAGCGCCGCCGTTGCAAATGCGAGTTTTTCTGCTGTGTTGAACAGTGCTGCCGCTGCAGTGCTTGCCGCGGGTACGTTGCAAGATGGCAAATTGAGAGAGAACGAGGGTAATGCCGTTCTTGCCTGTGATCAGATGTTTCCTCAAATCGACTGATTTTGAGGAAATTTTTTGTAGTGAGCGTGTTGT
>JBEAUN010000124.1:0-4812 GCA_041161415.1 Pseudomonadota bacterium
GTTTTCCCCCGATCGCAAAAAGCAACCTCTTCGGACCCCCCGGTCAGGGGGAAGCGACCCCAGCCGCTCCCTGTGCCATTCAGGCCGCCCTCCGCTTGCACACCCAAGCCTTCATGCCCACAATCCGCTCTCTTGCCCACAGGATCACCAGCATGTCAGATGAAGCGCCCGGCTGCGCACTCGCGCCGGCATTGTATGTTGTGGCCACGCCCTTGGGGAATCTTCAGGACATCAGCCAGCGTGCGATCGAGGTGTTGCGACATGCCGCCCTCATCGCCTGCGAAGACACCCGCCACACCCAGCGCTTGCTGGAGCATTTGGGGGTCCGCGCCAAGCTCGTGGCGGTGCATGAGCATAATGAAGCGAGCGCGGCCGAGTTGCTGGTTAAACGCATTGAATCCGGTGAGCCAGTCGCGCTGGTATCGGATGCGGGCACGCCGGCGATTTCCGACCCGGGCGCCCGGGCGGTGCGCGCGGTGCAAGCGGCGGGCTGTCGCGTGGTGCCGGTGCCCGGTCCCAGTGCCGTGGCGGCAGCCTTGTCTGCCAGTGGGCTTTTGTTTTCGCGCTTCCTCTTCCAGGGGTTTTTGCCGCCGAAATCCGCGGCGCGGCGGGCCGTGATCGAATCACTCGCACCCATTGATGCGGCCCTAGTGTTTTTCGAAGCACCGCATCGCATTGAAGAAACACTTGCCGATCTGGTAGCCCTGCTGCCTGGGGAGCGTGAGATCGTGATTGCACGCGAGCTCACCAAGCTGTTTGAGGAAATTGCCCGCATGCCGCTTGCCAACGCACTCGCCTGGCTTGCAGCCGATAGCAATCGCAAGCGCGGTGAATTCGTGTTGCTGCTGGGCCCGCCGCCTGCGGTGAGCGGTTTGAAACCCGAGGCCATCCGCGTGTTGGAGCGATTGCTCGCCGAAGTGCCGCTAAAAACAGCTGCCCGGCTCGCTGCCGAAATCAGTGGTGAATCCAAAAACGCGCTCTATCAACACGCATTGCAACTCAAAAGCGGCGATGCGTCCGATTTATAATCTCCGTTTTTTTCCCCAGAGCCTCATCGTGCAAACGCTTACCCTGACTCGTCCCGACGACTGGCATCTTCACCTGCGTGATGGTGCCGCCCTCAAAGCGGTGCTGCCAGATACCGCCCGCCGCTTTGCGCGCGCCATTGTCATGCCCAATCTGCGCCCGCCGGTCACCACGGTCGCGGCCGCCTTGGCCTATCGCGATCGCATTCTTGCCGCGCTGCCCGAGGGCGCCCGTTTTGAGCCCTTGATGACGCTCTATCTCACCGACAACACCGCGCCCGATGAGATCGATCGTGCGGTTGAGCGCGGGGCGGTGAAGGCCGTCAAGCTCTATCCCGCCGGCGCCACCACTAACGCGGATTCCGGCGTCACCGATGTGGCCCGGGTGGATGCCGTGCTCGACCGCATGGCCGCGCGCGGCTTGCCGCTATTGGTGCATGGCGAAGTCACGGATCACAGCGTGGATGTCTTCGATCGCGAGGCGGTATTCATCGAGCGTGTGCTCGCCCCGATGCTCGCGCGCCACCCGCGCTTGCGTGTGGTGTTTGAACACATCACCACCGCCGAGGCCGCGAAATTTGTCGAAGCGGCGGATGATCGTGTCGCTGCCACCATCACCGCGCATCATTTGCTGCTCAATCGTAATGCGATTTTTGTCGGTGGTATTCGCCCGCATCACTACTGCCTGCCGGTCTTAAAGCGTGAGACACATCGTCAAGCGCTCATCAACGCCGCCACCTCCGGCAGCGCGAAATTTTTCCTTGGCACCGACTCCGCGCCGCATGGCCGATCGACCAAGGAAGCGGCCTGCGGCTGCGCCGGCTGTTACACCGCCCACGCTGGTATCGAGCTTTATGCCGAAGCCTTCGAAGCCGCCGGTGCACTGGATAAACTCGAAGCCTTCGCCAGTTTCAATGGCCCGGATTTTTATCGCTTGCCCAGAAATTCCGAGAGCCTCACCCTCGTGAAGCGCCCTTGGGCGGTGGCCGCTGAAATGCCCTATGTGGAGTCAGACACCCTGGTGCCGTTTCGCGCAGGCGAGACGGTGGCGTGGCAGCTGGCGTGATGCCTCCGAGGCAGCTCGCTAAGCTGCCGCTCTTCGGGCCGATCGCGCCGTGGCTTGAGCGCTTTGACACCCTGCCGTCGCTTCCCACGCTCAATCAGATTGCCCGGGATCTCAAGCTCACCAACGCCGCAGGGCAGCCGATTGTTTTTGTGCCGGAAGGGGACGCGGGCGTGCCGTATGAGCGCCAAGTATTCGAGCGCGGCGAGATCCCCACTCGGCCGGGCAGTTGGCATGATGTCTTCAACGCCCTGTGCTGGTTTGCTTACCCGCGCACCAAGGCAGCGCTCAATGCGCGCCACATCGCCCACCTGCAACCCGGCCCACGCGGTGCGATGCGTGATGCCGCCACGCAATTCGATGAATGCGGGCTGATCGTGCTGCACACCCATCCGCCGCTGGCTCAATGCTTGATGGCCCATGAATGGCACCAAGCCTTCTGGCAGCAGCGCGAGGCGCTTATGCATTCGATGCGCTTTTTGTGGTGGGCCATGCGATTTTTGAAAAGCTCCACGCGCCGCATCATGGGCTCTGTGCCAAGGCGGTGTATCTGCACGTGGAGCGCCTTGGTCACGCGACCCCCATCGAAGCACTCGTCCAAGAAGCCGACACGCGAATCGCCAAGGCTCTAGCAGAGCGCGATGCCTGGCAGCATCCGCGCGCGTTCTCCCCCTTGCCGATTCTGGGTATCCCGGGGGTGACGCCCGATAACGCGCACGAGGGGTATTACTTCGACACCAGGCAATTTCGCCCGCCACCCGCGCGGCGCCCGACAAATCAAAGCGCCCCAACGCCCGCTCCGGTACAATCCGCCCCGGAAGTCCGCCAGGCAGTCGCTCCGCGCGTGCGCGGGGAGGAAAGTCCGGGCCCCATAGAGCAGGATGCCGGCTAACAGCCGGGCGCCATAAGTCGCAAGACCCAAAGCGACGGACAGGGCAACAGAAAGCAAACCGCCGAATTCCATTTGAGCAATCAAGGGAATGGTAAGGGTGAAACGGTGGGGTAAGAGCCCACCGCCTCAGTGGCAACACGCGAGGGCACGGTAACCCCCATCCGGGGCAAGGCCAAATAGGGGGGCAATGGTGTGGCTCGCACCGCTCCCGGGTAGGCTGCTAGAGCGGCGTGGTAACACGCCGCCCAGAGGAATGACTGCCCACGACAGAACCCGGCTTATCGGCGGGCTTCCACCTTATTTCTCACGCCACCTGCTGCGCGATCTGCAAGGGGGCGACGCTCTCGCGGATGCCCACCACATTCACCGTTTCTTCACGGCCTTTTAATTTCTGGGGGCCCAGGTTTTCAAAGGGGATCTCGTTGCGCTGGCTGATCGCGCTGTAGGTTTCCTCGTTCATAAGGATGGGGTGGGCAGGGAAATCCTTGGTGAGCGCTTCAAGCCGCGCCGCGATATTCACGGCGTCCCCAATCACGGTGTAGAGAAACCGATCCGCCGCGCCCATTTGGCCGGCCACCACATCGCCGGTGCTGATGCCAATGCCGGTGTAGATTGGCGCACGCTTCATCGCCCGGCGTTTGAGATTCAGCGCATGCAAGCGATTGCGCATCTCAAGCGCCGCAGCCACTGCGCGCCACTCGTTGTCGTCATGATGCACCGGCGTGCCGAACACCACCACGATGGCATCGCCAATGAAGTTATTGATGTAGCCGCCCCAGTTGCGCGCAGCGGTGCTCATCTCGGTCATGTATTCATTGATCAGCGCCACCACCTCCGGCGCCGGGGTGCTTTCGCAGAGCGTGGAAAAGCCGCGGATGTCGGAAAACAGCACCGTCACCCGTGCGGACTCCCCGCCCAATTCGATCGAGCCGGTGAGCAGCTTTTCGCGCACTTCGGGGGAGACCATTCGGCCGAATAAATCCTTCACCCGCTCCCGTTCGCGAATGCCCACCAGCATGTCGTTAAAAACCCGGGCCAGCCGGCCGAGTTCGTCATTGCTGATGAGGTGGATGCCGGCATTGTCATAATCACCGCGCTCCACAGCGCGCACCGAGCGCGTGAGCGCCCCCACCGGCTGCAAAATCTGCCGCGAAAAAAGCCAGGCCAGCAGCAGCACTACCGCGCTCACGATCGCGATGCTCTCCACGCCCTCTTTAAAAAGCCGATCAAGCGGCAGCGCAAACACATGCTCGGGCTCGATCACCCCGACCACCCAGGCGGGGTCACGCGTGGGAGAAAATCCGGCGATCTGCGGCTCTTTGCCTACCCCCGTCGAAAATTGCAGCGAGCCCGTACGTCGGGCATTAGTCATCGCTTCCGCAAGGCTTGGCCAATTCAAGCTCTCTACCCGTTCCAGGTGAAACCGCTTGTCTTCTGCGATACGCTGTTGCGTTGGCTCTGACAGCGGCGAGAGGCTTTTGAAGCGCATCCGGGGATCCGGGTGATAAACGATCACCCCATCGGAATCGATGATGAAAGGAATCCGCTGGCCGGGCATGTAGGTGTTATCAAGAATCTGGCTGATCGCTTTGCCAGAAATTTTGAGTACCAGTACCGCAACCACCGAGCCATTGGCATCGCGCACCGGAGCCGAGGAATAAATCCCATTATTACCCGCCACCGAGCCTACGATGATGCTGGTGGTGTAGGAGCCAGGGCCGGAGCATCAAAACTCGTTCACGCTCAGGCACCTACCACGGGCTGTTGTAAACAGCCAGGAAATCGTGTCCACTCTCGGATTTTTTCCACGAGAGATGACCGACAAGAACGCG